>NZ_JBFTZS010000678.1:0-1648 GCF_056406675.1 Caulobacter sp. P1_B12_2
CAGGTGTTCGTCGCCCACGAAGGCGACAACTTCCGCACCCGCCTGACCCATTCGCTGGAAGTGGCGCAGGTGGCGCGTTCGCTGGCGACGGCCCTGGGCCTGGACAGCGACCTGGCCGAGACCATCGCCCTGGGCCACGACATCGGCCACCCGCCGTTCGGCCACGCCGGCGAGGACGAGTTGCAGGCCTGCATGAAGGCGTTCGGCGGCTTCGACCACAACGTCCAGACCTTCCGCGTCGTCACCGAGCTGGAGCGCCGCTATCCGGACTTCCACGGCCTGAACCTGACCTGGGAGACCTTGGAAGGGATCATCAAGCACAACGGTCCGGTGACCGAGAAGCTGGGCAAGCCGTCCTGGAAGGCCATCTCCAAGTACGACAGCGAGTACAAGCTGGGCCTGAACACCTGGGCTTCGGCCGAGGCTCAATGCGCGGCCCTGGCCGACGACATCGCCTACAACAATCACGACGTCGACGACGGGGTCGAGGCGGGGCTGTTCACCCTGGACGAGCTGATGGACGTGCCGCTGATCGGTCCGATCCTGGCGGCCGTGCGCAGCGAGCGCCCGGACCTGGACCTGCGCCTGACCCGCCTGGAGGCCGTGCGCCGCATGATCGGCGCCATGGTCGATGACGTTATGGGTGAAACCCTGCAGCGCGCCGCCGCCACCGGCGTGCAGTCGGCCGAGGACGTCCGCAACCTGGATCACGCCCTGGTCGCCTTCTCGGCGGACATGGCCGAGGACCTGGCCCGACTGCGCCAGTTCCTGCACGCGCGGATGTATCGCCACTGGAAGGTCAATCGCACGCGAAGCCAGGCGCGCCGCATTCTGGCCGAGATGTTCGGTCTGTTCTTGGCCGAGCCCGACGTCCTGCCGTCGGAATGGTTCGCCCGGTCGCAGAACCGCGACGAGGCCGGCCGCGCCCGTGTGGTCTGCGACTACATCGCGGGCATGACCGACCGTTTCGCCATCGAAGAACACCGGAAGTTGTTCCAGTTGGATGTCTGGAACTAACCCGCGCGACATCAGCGCCGGCCGCCAATCGCGGCGTTCGACGCGCTAAAGCGAAAATGCCACGCGAACCGGCGGTTCTGGGTAGGCTCGGGCTTCGATAAACTACGGTGGCGCGCGTCTGATTCGTCTCGCAGGGACGATCCGCGCGTTGGAATTCTGGAGCCTCGACGCGAATGTCCGATCCCCACCGCGGCGCCTACACGCCGCCCACCGATGCGCCGCTCTCGTTCGATGCGCGTCAGCCCGTTCGCGGCTCGCGGCCCCTGCCCATGACCCTGATCCTCAGCGCGGTGGTGCTGGCGACGCTGGTGGTCGCGGTCTTGCTGATCTATCGCGGCGGCGTTCGCGGCCCCAACGAGCCGCCGCGCACCGTCGGTGAGCCCGTCGCCCAGATGAAGACCGCGCCGCCGGCCGGGACCGCCCAGCCGACCGATCCGGCCTCCGGCCTGCAGATCTACAAGAACGAGACGCCCGAGGCCTCGCCGACCTTCGCCGCCCAGCCGGAAGCGCCGCTGGCCCGTCCGACCCCGCCGCCGCCCACCGCGCCGGTTCAGACCGCCACCCTGCAGCCGGCCAAGCCCGCTCCGACCGGCCCCGCCGCGCCGGTCTCGGCGACTCCCGCGGCCAAGCC
>NZ_JBFTZS010000679.1:0-1648 GCF_056406675.1 Caulobacter sp. P1_B12_2
GGCGGCTACGGCCTCGACACCCTGACGCTCGACTCGACGAACGGCGGCAGCGTCTCGTCCAGCCAGTTCGTCAACTTCGAGATCTTCAGCCAGATCGGCGGCGGCAGCCTGACCTATTCCGGCAGTTTCCTGGGCGGCCCGATCCGCATCGACGGCGGCGGCGCGGTCGTGGCGGCAGGGACCAGCGTCTCGACGCCTGGCGGCGTGACCTTCTCCGGCGGCGCGCTGTCGGAAACGATCACCATCGCCGGTTCGATCGCGGGCGGCGTCTCGCTGGGCGGCGGCGTCGACACGGTCACCAACCACGGCTCCATCGGCGGCGCGGTGATCCTGGGCGCCGGCGACGACATCTACACCGAGAGCACCGGCGCGACGCTCGTCGGCGCCCTCGACGGCGGCACGGGGACCGACACCTATATCGCCGAACTGGCCGGCGCCCGCTTCGGTCTGCATGCGCGCACCGGCTTCGAGAACCTGGGCGTGACGGGCTCGGGAACCCTGACGCTGGCGCTGGACCAGGACTGGAGCGCGATCAGCCTGGCGGGGACCAACCTGTCGGTCACCTCCGCCGGCCATGCGATCGGCCGGATCTCGGGCGGCGACGCGGCCGAGGTGGTGAACCTGGACGCCGATGTCGCCCAGGTCGCCCTGGGGGGCGGCGACGACAGCCTGACCCAGGCCGCCGGCCAACTGGCCGGGGCCTATGCCGGCGGCGCGGGCGCCGACACGGTTCACTTCACGAACGCCACGCCCGTGACCGTCGCCGGCTCGCTGAGCGGCTTCGAGACGGTCGTCCTGGACGGCGGCCAGATGACCGTCTCCGGCGTCCTCGGCGCGACCGGCGACACCACGACGTTCAGCGGCGACGCCGGCCAGACCCTGTCGATCCTGTCGACCGGCGTGCTGGCGGGCACGGTCGACCTCGGCGCCGGCGACGACCTGTTCGCCCTGGCGGCCGGCGGCCAGCTGGTCGGCACGGTCCTGGGCGGCGCGGGGAACGACAAGGTCGCCATCGACCTTCTGTCCGACCTGTCGCTGCGCGGCGACCAGTTCCAGCAATTCGAGACGCTGCAGGTCACCGGCACGGGCGCGCTGAACTTCACGGGCGGCGCGGCCAAGTTCGATCACCTGGTCACCAACAGCAAGGACCTGACCCTGGCGGCAGGCTCCAGCCTGAACGCCGGCGACCTGAAGCTGGACGGCGCGGCCAACACCATGACCGTGAGCGGATCGTTCTCCGGCGCGCTCGACCTGGGCGCCGGCGACGACGTCCTGCGCATGACCACCGGCGGAACCTTCACGGGTTCGGCCGAGGGCGGCGCGGGCTCCGACAGGCTCGAGCTGGCGCTGGGCGGCACGGACGYGGCCCCGACCGCGCTGGGCGCCACGCCGTTCAACGGCTTCGAGACCCTCAGCCTGCAGTCGGGCGTGGTCAGCGTTTCGGGCAATTACGGCTTCGACACGATCGAGGTCCGCAACGGTCGCCTGATCGGCCTGGCCGGTTCGCGTCTGGCGGCGTCGACCGTCAACGTGGCCCAGGGCGCGACCTTCGGTTCGGCCGGGGCGGTGACCGGCGACATCACCGTGGCCGGCACGCGCAGCCCCGGCGCTTCGCCGGGCACGATGACGGTGACGGGCGACGTCGCCC
>NZ_JBFTZS010000680.1:0-1648 GCF_056406675.1 Caulobacter sp. P1_B12_2
GGTGGGGCGGCCGATCTGGTCGGCGACGACGCCCACCTCGTCGCGGTCGCGCGCCAGGCGCAGCATGGTCTTGACGAAATTGGCCCCGTGGACGCCGTACACCCACGCGGTCCGCAGGGTGATCGCCGGTCCGCCCGCCGCCGCCACGGCCTGTTCGCCGGCCAGCTTGCTGACGCCGTAGACGCCGGTCGGGCCGGTGGGGTCGGTCTCGACATAGGGCCGGTCCAGCGCGCCGTCGAACACGTAGTCGGTCGAGAAATGCACGAAGGGCAGGGCGCGGGCGGCGCAGGCGGCGGCCATGGCGGCCGGGGCGTCGCGGTTCAGGGCGAAGGCGGCGTCCGGCGCGCTCTCGGCCTTGTCGACGGCGGTGTAGGCGGCGGCGTTGATCATCGCGCTGGGCGAGACCTGGGCGATCAGCTCGGCGATCCCGGCAGGGTCGCTCAGGTCCAGGGTCTGGCGACCGGCGAAGGTCATGGCGCGGCCGGTCGCCTCGGCGAGGCCGGCCAGCTCGCGGGCCACCTGGCCGTTGCGGCCGAAGACGAGGATGGGTCCGGCCATGGGCCTCAGC
Organism: Caulobacter sp. P1_B12_2; assembly: GCF_056406675.1. NCBI lineage: Bacteria > Pseudomonadati > Pseudomonadota > Alphaproteobacteria > Caulobacterales > Caulobacteraceae > Caulobacter > Caulobacter sp. P1_B12_2. The sequence continues at coordinate 569 of NZ_JBFTZS010000680.1, forward strand.
CGGCCTTGGCGGCCAGCAGGCCCAGCCGCCGGCCGTCATAGGCGGCGCGCAGCGGCGTCCACCAGTCGGGCCGGGCCAGGTACCATTCGACGGTCTTGCGGATGCCGGTCTCGAAGGTCTCGCGGGCCCGCCAGCCCAGCTCGGTCTCGACCTTGGTCGCGTCGATGGCGTAGCGCTGGTCGTGGCCGGGACGGTCGGCGACGAAGGTGATCAGGTCGCGGTGCGAGCCCTCGGCGCTGGGGGCCAGCTCGTCCAGCAGGTCGCAGATCGTTTCGACCACCTGCAGGTTGGAGCGCTCGTTGCGGCCGCCGACATTGTATTTCTCGCCCGGACGGCCGGTCTCCAGGATCGTGCGCAGGGCGCGGGCGTGGTCCTCGACGAACAGCCAGTCGCGGATGTTGGCCCCGTCGCCGTAGACCGGCAGGGCCCGGCGCTCCAGGCCGTTCAGGATCATCAGCGGGATCAGCTTCTCGGGGAAGTGATAGGGGCCGTAATTGTTGGAGCAGTTGGAGACCAGCACCGGCAGGCCGTAGGTGTGGAACCAGGCCAGGGCCAGGTGGTCGGCCGCCGCCTTGGACGCCGAATAGGGCGAGGTGGGCGCGTAGGCGGTGGTCTCCTCGAACAGGCCCTCGGCGCCGAGGCTGCCATAGACCTCGTCGGTGGAGACGTGGACGAAGCGGAAGGCGTCCTTGGCGTCGCCGGCCAGGCCCCGCCAGTAGTCCAGGGCGCAGTCCAGCATCACATACGTGCCGACGATGTTGGTCTCGACGAACGGACCGGCCCCCGAAATCGAGCGGTCCACGTGGGATTCGGCGGCCAGGTGCAGGACGGCGTCGGGGCGATGGGTGTCGAACACCGCCTTGATCGCGGCGCGGTCGGCGACGTCGGCGTGGACGAAGACATAGTCGGGCGAGTCCGAGACCTCGGCCACCGAGGTCAGGGTGCCGGCGTAGGTCAGCTTGTCGACATTGACGACCTGGTCGCCCGTCTCGCCGAGCAGGAGACGGCAGACCGCCGAGCCGATGAAGCCCGCGCCGCCGGTGACCAGTATCTTCACGCCCTGTTCCTTCCAGGCCGACC
>NZ_JBFTZS010000681.1:0-1638 GCF_056406675.1 Caulobacter sp. P1_B12_2
CGTCCGAGCAGATGGCGCAAGGATCGGAGGTGTCGAGCGAGCCGCACACCGAGCAGGTGCGCACCTTGGCCTGGGCGTCGACCAAGGCGGCGGTCAGCGGGGCCAGCAGGGTGTCGCGCTTCTTCAGCAGCGCCAGCGCCGCGCGCCGGCCCGAACGCGGCCCCAGGCCCGGCAGCTTGGACAGCAGGGCGATCAGTCGTTCGATCTCGGGTCCGGCGGAGGCGGCCATCAGGGCTTCGCGACCCGGGTGACCTGCGAATAGACCACCCGCCACTGGCCGTCGCGCTTGGCCCAGGTGTCGACGAAGCGCACGACCAGGGCGAAGCGCTGCCCGCCGTCCGTACCGGTCATGTTGACCCGACCGCCCAGCAGGGCGGTGTCGCCAAGCACCTTCTCGACCGGCGCCTCGATCGTGAACGGGTCCAGCTTGAAGCCGGGGGTCACGTAGTCGGCGATCAGCCGCGCCCTGTCCTGGACCTGGCCCGCGCCGTTGACCAGCACGTAGTCGTCGGCGACCAGCCGCTCCAGCGCCGCGCGGTCGCCGTTCACCTGGGCGGCGTCATAGGCATGGGCGGCGGCCGCCAGGTCGGCCGGCAGCGGCGCGGCCAGAGCGGCCGTCGGCACGGCCAGCGCCACGGCGATCAGGACTGTGCGAAGGTGGAGCATCGGGATCCCCTGGGCGCGAGGCCTAGAATTTCATGCCGGGCAGGCCGCCCATCATGCCCGCCATCGGACCGGCGGCTTCTTGCATCATCTGGGCCTGCTCAGCGTCGAGCTTGCGCTTGGCGTCGGCGTGGGCGGCGACGATCAGGTCGGCGATCACCTCGCCCTCGCCCGGCTCGACCAGGCTTTCGTCCAGCACCACCTTGGCCAGTTCGCCCGAACCCTTGAGGGTGACGGTGACCATGCCGCCGCCGGCCGTGCCGTCAACCGTCAGTTCGGCGAGCCGCGCCTGGGCGTCCGCCAACTTCTGCTGCATGGCCTGGGCCTGCTTCATCAGGCCGCCGAGGTCTTTCATGGGTCTTGCTCCGTTTCTACAGTCTCCCTCCCCCTTTGATGGGGGAGGGGCGGGGGTGGGGGTGACAGCGTCTGCGGGTTTCGGCGAGGCCGCGCCGTATCCTGAAACGCCTTCACCCCCATCCCCGACCCTTCCCCCTTCAAGGGGGAAGGGGGATCAGGTCTCTTCCAGCTCATCCGGTTCGATCGGCGGCGCCTCGGGCGTCAGGATCTTGCGGACCTCGACGATCTCCGCGCCGGGGAAGGCGGTCAGCACCGAGGCGACGAACGGGTCGGCTCTGATTGAATCAAGCTCCTCGCGGTCTTCGCGCTTCTGGCGTTCCAGCAGGCTCTCGGCCCCGCCGCCGCCCTCGGCCGCCACCAGCCAGGGCTGGCCGGTCCACTCCTTCAGCGCCCGCACCAGGCGGCCAGCCAGGTTGCCGGGCGCGCCGGGGGCTGGTTCGAAGGTGATGGCCCCGGGCCGGAAGCTGATCGGGCGGACAAATTGCTCGACGTCCAGGCGCAGGCCGATGTCGCGCTTCTCGGCGATCAGCTTCACGACGTCTTCGAACGAGGCCAGGATCGGCGCGGCCTGGGCGGCCGGGGCGGACATGATCCGGGCCTGGGCGTTGACGGCTCCGC
>NZ_JBFTZS010000682.1:0-1635 GCF_056406675.1 Caulobacter sp. P1_B12_2
GTCCTGGCCCCAGTCGCGAAACAGCGCCACCGCCATCCGCCCGCGCGCCACGTCGACCGCGTCGGTCGCCGTCTTGCCCGACGGGGTGATCACCGCCTCGCGGACCCGGCGGTCGGCCTGGCTTGCTCGGCGCTCGACCAGGCCAAGCTCCTCCAGCCGCGCGACCTGGCGGCTGACCGTGGTGTGGTCGCGGCCCACCCGTCCGGCCAGGTCGACCACCCCGATCGGCCCCAGCCGCTCGACCAGCACCAGCAGCGGGAACAGCGCCCGCTCCAGCGCCAGCCCGGCCTTTTCCAGCATGGCGGCGTCGTTCTCGGGCCGGTTCAGCGTGCTGGCGATGTCGATCAGCGAGCGATGCAGCTCGGGCATGAGCTTCAGGATATGTGTATTTTGCACATTATTTGTTGACATGGATCCGGTCGCCCGTTCAGATGTGTGCGCAATACACACATATCGAGGCGACCATGACCACGCAAGCTTCCTCCGACGTCCTGATCTGCGGCGCCGGCGCGGCCGGACTGACCCTGGCGATCGACCTGGCCCGGCGCGGCGTGTCGATCCGGCTGATCGACAAGCTGCCCGCCCCGTTCGCCGGCTCGCGCGGCAAGGGGATCCAGCCCCGCACCCTGGAGGTGTTCGAGGACCTCGGCGTCCTCGACCGCATGGCGGCGCTCGGCGGCCCCTACCCGGTGCAGCGCCTGCACCGGGCCGACGGGAGCCATGTCGACTCGCAGGAGATCGCGATTGCGCCGCCGACCGCCGAGGAGCCCTACCGCACGCCGCTGATGATCCCGCAGTTCCGCACCGAGGCCGTGCTGCGCGAGCGTCTCGCCGAGCTGGGCGGCGCGGTCGACTACGGCCGCGAGCTGACGGGGTTCGACCAGGACGCCGAGGGCGTCACCGCCACCGTCGCCGGGCCGGGCGGCGTCGAGACGATCCGCTGCCGCTGGCTGATCGGCGGCGACGGCGGCCGCTCGTTCGTGCGTCACGCGTTGGAGATCGGCTTCCCCGGCCAGACCCTGGGCGTGCGAGCCGTGGTCGCCGACCTCGACCTGGACGGCCTGTCGCGCGACGCCTGGCATCGGGCCGGCGAGGGCGACATGGCCCGGCAGATCGGCTTCTGCCCCCTGCCCCACACCGACCTGTTCCAGCTTCAGGCGCCGATCCCGCTGGAGGGGGAGGCCGACCTGTCCGTCGCCGGCCTGCAGGCCTTCGTCGACGAGCGCTGGCCGGGCGGCGGCCTGACGGTGCGGAGCGTCGCCTGGGCCTCGGCCTACGGCATGAACGCCCGCCTGGCCGACCGCTACCGCGTGGGCCGCGTGCTGCTGATCGGCGACGCCGCCCACATCCATCCGCCCACCGGCGGCCAGGGCCTGAACACCAGCGTCCAGGACGCCTACAATCTGGGCTGGAAGCTGGCGGCGACACTGGCCGGCGCGCCCGACGCCCTGCTCGACACCTACGAAGACGAGCGCCGCCCGATCGCCGCCGGCATGCTGGGCCTGGCCACGGATCTGCTGGACAAGGCCAGGCAGGGCGACATGAAGCGCGGCCGCGAGGTGCACCAGCTGGATCTGGGCTACCGATTCTCGTCGCTGGCCCTGCACGCCGACCGCCCGGAAGACGCCCTGCAAC
>NZ_JBFTZS010000683.1:0-1626 GCF_056406675.1 Caulobacter sp. P1_B12_2
ACCAGGGTCTGCATCGTCTCGTCCAACTTGCGCAGCTTCTCGACCGAGAACCCCGCCGCTTCCGGCTTGCCCGCCGGCAGCGGCGGGCCGGCGGCGACCGCGCCGGCCGCGCCAAGACCGAGCAGCGCCGCCAGGGCGGCCGCGACCTTGCGCAGCAGGGGTCGGATCGTGCTCACCCTATTTCGGCCGGAACCGCTTGGACGTCGGGAAGCCCTTGGGCGACAGCTTGCCGGCTCCGGCGCGCTTGCCGATCCACTCTTTCCACTCGACCCAGTCGCGGCGACGGCCGGCCGTGTCGATCCAGAAGGCGCCGCCGTCGGTGTTGAACGAGATCGCGTCGCGCAGGCCGCCTTCGCGATAGGCCTGCAGCTTGACGCCCTTGCCGCGCGGCATCTCGGGCAGTTCCTCCAGCGGGAAGATCAGGATCTTGCCGTTGTCGCCGATCACCGCGAGCTGGTCGCCCACGGCCTCCAGGCAGAAGGCCGCGCCGGCCGCGTCGACCGTCAGGACCTGCTTGCCGGCCTTGCGGTTGGCGATGGCCTCTTCTTCCGGCATCAGGAAACCGTAGCCCTGCTTGGAGGCCATGAAGCGCTTGCGGCCCGCCTTGTACGGGAACATGTCGATGATCTTCACCTTGTCATCGAGCTCGATCATCATCCGCACCGGCTCGCCGTGGCCGCGCGCCGACGGCAGGTTGGCGCAGCTGAGCGTGAAGAACCGGCCGTCGCTGGTGAACAGCAGCAGCTTGTCGGTGGTCTCGGCCGGGGCCAGGAAGCCCAGCTTGTCGCCTTCCTTGAACTTCAGCTCCGACGGGTCGTCGATCTTGCCCTTGGCGGCGCGGATCCAGCCTCGGTCGGACAGGATGACGGTGATCGGCTCGCGCACGATCATCGCCTCCAGGGCGGCGTCGGCGTCGACCACCGGGGCGTCCTCGAAGATCGAGCGGCCGATCACGCCGGTCGGGCGCGGCTTGTCGTGCGGGTGCTTGATCTTCAGCAGGATGGCGCGCACCTGGCGCAGGCCCGTACCGACCAGGTCCCACTGCTTCTTGTCGCTGGCCAGCATGGCCATGATGCCGTCGCGCTCTTCCACCAGTTCGGCGTGCTCGCGGCGGATCTCCATCTCCTCCAGCTTGGCCAGTTGGCGCAGGCGGGTGTTGAGGATGGCGTCGGCCTGGATTTCGCTGAGGGCGAAGGCGGCCATCAGCTTCTGCTTGGGCTCTTCCTCGTAGCGGACGATGCGGATCACCTCGTCCAGATTGAGGTAGGCGATCAGCAGGCCGTCCAGGATATGCAGACGGGCTTCGATCTTCGCCAGGCGGTGGCGGGCCCGGCGGGTCAGCACGTCGCGGCGGTGGGCCAGGAAGGCGATCAGCGCCTGCTTGATGCCCATCACGCCGGGCGTGCCGCGCGCGTCCAGCACGTTGATGTTGACCGGGAAGCGGCTTTCCAGCGCCGAGAGCTTGAACAGGCTCTCCATCAGCACTTCGGGCTCGACGTTCTTGGACTTTGGCTCGAGGACCAGGCGGATGTCCTCGGCGCTCTCGTCGCGCACGTCGCCCAGCAGGGCGGCCTTCTTGCTGTCGATCAGATCGGCCAGCTGCTCGACCAGGTCGGACTTCTTCAC
>NZ_JBFTZS010000684.1:0-1618 GCF_056406675.1 Caulobacter sp. P1_B12_2
CACCCTGGCCGTTTTCTCTGAGCGCCCTGCCGGCACGCCGTTTGACGTTTTACCCCCTCACCCTCCCACGCTTCGCGCGGGCCTCTCCCTCTCCCGATGGGAGAGGGTTTCATTTGGCGCCCTTCCCCGCGACGCCAAAGCCGCCTATGACGCCCACTCATGACGGCCAAAACCCCGCCCCATGAGCCCGCCGACCCGATCGAGACGATCCGCAAGCGCATCGTCTCGTTCCCCCGGCGCCATTTCCTGTCGGCCGGCGACTTGAACGCCTTGCAGGCCACGGATCTGCTGGACCTCGCCGACGCCTTCGTCGCCTTCAACCGCCAGACGTCCCGATCGCTCGACATTCTCAAGGGGCGGACGCTGATGAACCTGTTCTTCGAGAACAGCACCCGGACGCAGTCCAGCTTCGAGATCGCCGGCAAGCGCCTGGGCGCCGACGTCGTCAATATGAGCCCGCGTACCTCGTCGATCACCAAGGGCGAGACCCTGATCGACACCGCCGTCACCCTGAACGCCATGCGCCCCGACCTGCTGGTGGTGCGCCATGCCTCGTCGGGCGCGGCCAGCCTGCTGAGCCAGAAGGTCAGCGGCAGCGTGATCAACGCCGGCGACGGCCAGCACGAGCACCCCACCCAGGCGGTGCTGGACGCCCTGTCGATCCGCCGCGCCTTCGGCCGGGTCTCGGGCCTGACCGTGGCGATCTGCGGCGACGTGCTGCACAGCCGCGTGGCCCGCTCCAACGTCGCCCTGCTCCACACGCTTGGAGCAAGTGTACGGTTGGTTGGACCACCGACCCTGATGCCGGCCCAGGCAGAGCGCTGGGGCGTCACCGTCCATCACGACATGAAGGCCGGCATCGCCGGGGCCGACGTGGTGATGATGCTGCGCCTGCAGATGGAGCGGATGCAGGGCGCCTTCGTGCCCTCGACCCGTGAATATTTCCGTTTCTACGGCCTGGACCGCGAGAAGCTGGCCCGCGCCGCGCCCAAGGCCAAGGTCATGCATCCGGGTCCGATGAACCGGGGCGTCGAGATCGACTCCGACGTCGCCGACGATCCCGAGATCAGCCTGATCCAGGACCAGGTCGAGATGGGCGTCGCCGCCCGCATGGCGGTTCTGGCCTCCCTTGCCCACCGTCTCGAGGAGCACGGCCAATGAGCGCCTCACAGCCCCTCGCCCTGATCAACGCCCGGCTGGTCGACCCCGAAAGCGGCTATGACGGGCCCGGGGGCGTGATCGTCTCCGAAGGCGTGATCTCCGACGTCGCCAAGGGCCGCGAGTTCGGCAAGCTGACCAAGGACGTCCGCGTCATCGACTGCGGCGGCGCCATGCTGGCCCCCGGCCTGATAGACCTGCGGGTCAAGACCGGCGAGCCGGGGGCCGAGACCAAGGAAACCCTGGCCAGCGCCGCGCGGGCCGCGGCGGCCGGCGGGGTGACAAGCTTCGTCGTCCAGCCCGACACCGACCCGGCCGTCGACGATCCCAGCGTGGTCGACTTCATCCTGCGCCGCTCGCGCGACATCGACGCCGCCCGCATCCTCTGCGCCGGCGCGGCGACCAAGGGGCTGAACGGCGAGCAGATGGCCGAGATCGGCCTGATGCGCGAGGCCGGCTG
>NZ_JBFTZS010000685.1:0-1616 GCF_056406675.1 Caulobacter sp. P1_B12_2
GTCCTCGGACAGGCCGGGCGGGTGCTCGATGGGCGTCTCGTTCGGCGGCCGGTCCGATCCCGGCGCGCGCCGGGGCAGGGCGAAGGGGATCAGGGCCAGCAGGGCGATCCAGGGCGCAAGGTGATAGGGCCGCGAGGCGATCCACGACCGGATCGGGCGTCGCGGAGCGGTCTCGGTCATGGTCTGGCCCTCCGGTGGAGGAACACCTCGAGGCGCGGCTCCGTTCCGCGCCTAATCCTCGAGGGCCGCCTTGCCAAGCTCCGAGTCGTCGCCGACCTTGCGCCTCATGCACGCCCGGATCGCCAGCCTCTATCGTCACCCCGTCAAGGGATTCACCCCCGAGCGCCTGGCCGGGGCCGAGCTGGTCGCGGGCCAGTGCTTTCCTTGCGACCGCCTCTACGCCGTCGAGGACGGGCCCAGCGGCTTCGACCCGGCCGCCCCGGCCCACATCTCGAAGATGAAATTCACGGTGGCCGCCAAGATCCCCGACGTGGTCAAGGCCCGCACGGCCTATGACGAGGCGACAGGCGTGCTGACCGCCCGAGCGGAGGGCCGGCCCGACTTCGCAGGCGACCTGCGCGAGGACGAGGGGCGGCGCGGCTTCGAGGCCTGGCTGGCCGACCTGCTGGGCGACACGGTCCGGGGGCCGCTGCGAGTCGTCGAGGGGCCGGGCGACCACCGGTTCATGGACAGCCGCAGCGGCTATGTCTCGATCGTCAATCTGGCCAGCGTCCGCGACCTGGAGACCCGGCTGGGTCGCCCGGTCGATCCGCTGCGCTTCCGCGCCAATCTCTATGTCGAGGGCTGGCCGGCCTGGGTCGAGAACGACTGGAGCGGCCGGGCGATGCGGGTGGGCGCGGCCCACGCCGAGGTTCTGAAACCGATCGTCCGCTGCGCCGCCACCCACGTCGACCCGGTCACCGCAGAGCGCGACATCGAGCTGGTGAAGGCCCTGTTCGACAATTACGGCCACATGCTGTGCGGCATCTACCTGAAGGTGGAGCAGGGCGGCGCGGTGGCCGAGGGGGATGAGGTGGAACTCGCCTGACGAAATTTGACCACCAAAAGGTCGCCTCCGCGCGCGAGGCGGAGTAAAGAGCCCGCTCATGACCCTGACCCTCGTCAAAGCCTGGAACGCCGCCAAGGATCGTCTGAAGAACGTTCAGATCGACCAGCCGGCCATCGACGCCCGCCTGCTGCTGGAGGTGGCCGCCGACGTCACCCGCACCGACATCATCACCGATCCCTATCGCGTGCTGACCGAAGCCCAGATGGCGACGCTGGACGACTTCCTGAACCGCCGCGCCCGCCGCGAGCCGGTCAGCCACATCATCGGCCGCAAGGGGTTCTGGAAGATCCTGCTGCAGGTCAACAAGAACGTCCTGACCCCGCGCCCCGAGACCGAGGTCATCGTCGACGAGGTGCTCAAGGCCTTCCCCGAAGCCATGAGCTTCAACATGCTGGACCTGGGTGTCGGCTCGGGCACGATCTTGCTGGCGGTGCTGGCCGAGCGTCCGGCCGGCAAGGGGCTGGGCATCGACGTTTCCGAGGACGCCCTGGCGGTGGCGCGCGAGAACGCCGCCAACCTGGACCTGGCCGGGCGGGTGGCCCTGATG
>NZ_JBFTZS010000686.1:0-1613 GCF_056406675.1 Caulobacter sp. P1_B12_2
GGAGCGCCCCGCGTGACACGGGCGGTCTGATGAGAAGCTTTAGGGCGCTCGACAGGCTGAACCGAAAACGGTCCTTCACGCAGCTGGAGCGCCGATAACGCCAGATGGCGTAGGCCGTATGTCGTTTATTGCAGGTGCGAAGTCAAGGGCTGGCCTCAAGCGAGCCCTTTTGCCGCAAGAGGTTTCGGAGACTCGCACCGAAATGCGGGTCTCCGATGGGGATCAGAACTTCCAGTTCAGGCCGACCAGGATCGCCTGGCGTCCGCCGTCGCCGAACTCGCCGGCGTAGGTCGCCGACGCGGTGAGGCCGGGGGCGAGATCGTAGGCCGCGCCGCCGCCGACCGTGGCCAGCGTGCCGCCGCGATCAAGCCCGGCGACGCTGATCGGCGTCGTGAGGCCGGCGATGCGGCCGGACGCCGAGGTGTCGCCGCCGTCGGCCGTCGAGCGGAAGCCCAGCGAGGCGTACGGGTGAAGGCGCGCGCCGGCCGTCTGGCCGCCCAGCACTTCCACCTGGCCGTCGATGAACCAGGCCGAGGACGTGTCGCCCTGGACGGTGAGGGCGAAAGCCCCGCCGCCGCGTTCGACGAAGCCGTCACGCTTGGCGCCGACATAACTGGCCCCCAGGCGCGGCTGCACGGCCCAGTCGCCGTTCAGCTGGGCGCGGTAGGTCAGGTTGACGTCGGCGATCCAGCTCTTGAGCTTGTAGTCGCCGGTCGCGGTGGTCCCGCCGGGCGCCGCGCGACGGGTGTCGACGTCCGCGCCCTCGTGGGCCGCCATGGCGCCCAGCTGGAAGCCGCCGATCCGGACCTGTCCCTGGGCGCCGATCGTGAAGCCGTCGGTTCCGGTGCGGGCGTCCAGCGCGCTGATGCGCTGGCGGCCGTTCAGATAGCCGACGAAGACCCCCGCCCAGGCCGACTCGACGCCGTAGCCGACGCCGGCCAGGCCGCCGGTGGAGTCGATCTTGCCCTTCGCCACGCCCGCGGCGGCGTCGCCGTCCAGGGTGCGGCGGCTGGCGATCGCCTGGCCGAAGCCGAACAGGCCCGGCGTCTCGGGCGCGAGGCGAGCCTGGGCGCGCGAGGCGTCGACGATCGACAGGCCGTCCTCGACCGCCAGCTGGGCGGCCGAGGCGTAGGCCTGGGGCGTCAGCCGGGCCAGGGCGCGCGGATCGCTCTTGCTGGTGGTCGGATCGACCAGGGCCGGCAGGGCGGCGACCAGCGCGGCGCTGACCTTGTCGTCGATCAGGGCGGTGTTCAGCGTCCCGATCAGGTTCGACACCTGCGAGGAGAAGGTGGTGTCGGTGGTGAACAGGCCCAGGGCCTGCAGGCGCGTGGACGTCTGGGTGAGGTGCAGGTTCAGGCCCTGCGCGCCGTCGATGGTCGAGAACGACCCGAAGATCCCGCCGCCGGCGGTGATCAGGTCCACGCGGCGCCCGGGCGTCAGAGCGGCGACGCCGGTCAGCTTCAGGGTCGAGCCCTGGGCGATCGTCACCTTGCCCGACACCACCAGTTGGTCGCTGACGGTGGGGGTGAACTCGAACAGCGCGGTCGAACCCGCGACCAGGGCGACGTCGCCCGTCACCGTCATCGTGCCCGGCGAAGCGCCGGGGCTGAGCG
>NZ_JBFTZS010000687.1:0-1593 GCF_056406675.1 Caulobacter sp. P1_B12_2
GGCTTCCTGTTCGCCCAACTGCGTGAGCAAGGCCCCTCTCCACGCAAGGATGGCCGCCTGCTGGACCTGGCCACCAAGGGCTCGGGCCAGACGCCGTGGTCGCGGGCCGGCGACGGGCGGCTGACCCTGAAGGGCGGGGTGCGCGAGATCCTGGCCTCCACCCTGCTGGAGGCCCTGGGCGTGCCCACCTCGCGAACCTTCTCCCTGGTTGAGACCGGCGAGGACCTGGTGCGCGGCGACGAGCCCAGCCCCACCCGCTCGGCGGTTCTGACCCGGCTGTCGCACAGCCACATCCGGTTCGGCACGTTCCAGCGCCACGCCTTCCTGGAGCGGCCAGACAACATCACCGCCCTGGTCGACCACGCGGTCGAGACCTACTACCCGCAGGTCGCCGACGCGCCGGACCGGCCCAAGGTGCTGCTCGAGCAGGTGGTCGCGGCCAGCGCCAGCCTGCTGGCCCGCTGGATGGCGGCCGGCTTCGTGCACGGGGTGCTCAACACCGACAACATGGTCGTCACCGGCGAAAGCTTCGACTACGGCCCCTGGCGCTTCCTGCCGCGCAATGATCCGAACTTCACCGCCGCCTATTTCGACCATTCGGGGCTCTACAGCTTCGGCCGCCAGCCCGAAACGGTGTTCTGGAACCTGCAACAGCTGGCCGGCTGCCTGGCCCAGGTCACCGACGACGCCGGGCTGATCGCCGCCCTGAACGGCTTTTCCGACCTCTATCGCGACGCCCTGCGCGCGGCGATGCTGGACCGGCTGGGCCTCAAGAGCCGCTCGGCGCCGGACGACGTCGCCCTGGTGCAGGCCGCGTTCGGAGCCCTGGCGTCGGGCGGCGAGCCGCTGCGCTGGGAGCCGTTCTTCTTCGATTGGTTCGGCGGCGAGGCGTCGGAAGCTCGCGCCTTGGCCGGTCCGCGCGCCGCGCTCTACGGCCACGAGGCGTTCCTGGATTTCCGCCGCCAGCTGGCGGCGTTCGAGCCGGATCGCCCCGAACGCCTGGACAGTCCGGTCTTCGCCCAGGCCGAGCCCGAGGAGATGCTGATCGACGAGGTCGAGGCCCTGTGGGCGCCGATCGCCCAGGCCGACGACTGGACGCCGCTGAACGCCAAACTAAGTCGAATTGAAGCCGCTCGTGTCGCCTATGCGTTGGGAGACTGACATACGGGTGAGACATATCTGCCGCATGCTGAGCTTTTCCCGCCCAGGCAGGAACAAACGTCAAGCTTCAGCCTTATCTGGGTTGGAACTCGCCTACGAACGATTTGGCTGGTGGAGAATTTCGCATGCGCTTCTTCCAACCCGTGATGCTGGTCTGCGCGGTCGCCATGTCGTTCATCGGCGCCCTGGGCTTGCCGGGCTGCGCCCGGGCGATCGGCGAATGCCTCAACGACAAGCACGAGATGGCTTGATCAACTTCGGCTAGATCGGCGAACGCGCCGCTCAGCGCGTAGAATGTCTCGTCACCCTCTTTAAAACCCGTCATCCCGGGCCTTGTGCCCGGGAYCCCTCTGTCCGCCGCAGGTGCGGGAGGGGCGGTTCGCTGGCGAACCGCTTGCCCTTCACGTGGGGGCTGAACTAGGGGTCCCGGGC
>NZ_JBFTZS010000688.1:0-1592 GCF_056406675.1 Caulobacter sp. P1_B12_2
GGGCCCCTCCCTCTCTCAAAGAGAGAGGGGTTTCGCGCGCACCGCCTGGATCAGGCGGGTCTGCAATCCACCCTCAGAGGACCTTCGAAGAAGCTGCTCCACGCACCGTCGATGACGGCAGGCCCACTAAGACAGGTCCGCCTACCCGCCCTGCTGACGCGCCGCGAAGTCCTTGCGGAAGGCCTCTAACCGGCCCTCGGCGATCGCCGCCCGCATGGCCGCCGTCAGGGCCTGGAAGAAGGCGATGTTGTGCCAGGACAGCAGCACCTGGCCCAGGATCTCCTCGGCCTTGAACAGGTGGCGCAGATAGGCCTTGGAATAGTCGCGGCTGGCCGAGCAGTCGCTGGTCGGGTCCAGCGGGTTCTCGTCGTCGGCGTAGCGGGCGTTCTTGATGTTGATCGCCCCGTCCCAAGTCCAGGCTTGGCCGTGACGGCCCGAGCGGGTGGGCAGCACGCAGTCGAACATGTCGACGCCGCGATAGACGGCTTCCACCAGGTCGATCGGCTTGCCGACGCCCATCAGGTAGCGCGGCCGGTCGGCGGGCAGCATGGCGGGGGCGTAGTCGAGCACCTCGCACATGGCCTCATGCCCCTCCCCGACCGCGAGCCCGCCCAAGGCGTAGCCGTCGAAGCCGATCTCCTGCAGCCGCTCCGATGACTCCTGACGCAGGTTCCTGAAGGTCGAACCCTGCTGAATGCCAAACAGGGCCTGGCTGTCGCGCGCGCCGAAGGCGTCCTTGGACCGCTTGCCCCAGCGGGCCGACAGCTCCATGCCCTGACGCGCCCTCGCCTCTTCCGCCGGCCAGGCCACGCACTCGTCCAGTTGCATGACGATGTCGCTGCCCAACAGGTCGGCCTGGATCTCCATCGACCGCTCGGGGCTGAGCACGTGCTTGGAGCCGTCGATGTGGCTGGCGAAGGTGACGGCTTCCTCGGTGACCTTGCTGATCCCCGACAGGCTCATCACTTGGAAGCCGCCGCTGTCGGTCAGGATCGGCTTGTCCCAGCGCATGAACTTGTGCAGGCCGCCCAGGCGCTTCACCCGCTCGGCCGTGGGCCGCAGCATCAGGTGGTAGGTGTTCCCCAGGATGATGTCGGCGCCGGTCTCCTTGACCTGGTCCACGGTCATCGCCTTGACCGTGGCGGCGGTGCCGACCGGCATGAAGGCCGGGGTGCGGATGTCGCCGCGCGGGGTCTTCAGAACGCCCGTGCGCGCCGCCCCGTCGGTGGCCGAGATCTCGAAGGGAAAGGCGACCATCAGCTTTGCTCTGGATCGGCGCGGAACAACAGGGATCCGTCGCCATAGGAATAGAAGCGATAGCCGGTGGCGATCGCGTGCTCGTAGGCCGCCTTCATCGTCGCCTGGCCGGCGAAGGCGCTGACCAACATGAACAGGGTCGATTTGGGCAGGTGGAAATTGGTCATCAGCACGTCGGCGGCGCGGAACCGGTAGCCGGGGGTGATGAAGATCGCCGTCTCGTCGGCGAACGGCTTGATGACCCCGTCCTCGCCGGTGGCGCTTTCCAGCAGGCGCAGGCTGGTGGTGCCGACGCAGACGATGCGGCCGCCGGCGGCGCGCGCGGCGTTCAGCGC
>NZ_JBFTZS010000689.1:0-1583 GCF_056406675.1 Caulobacter sp. P1_B12_2
GGCCAAGCCCCGACCGGCGATGTCGAACCCCGTACCATGATCGGGCGAGGTGCGCACGATCGGCAGGCCCAGGGTGATGTTCACCCCGGCCCAGAAGTCCAGCATCTTGACCGGGATCAGGGCCTGGTCGTGGTACATGCACAGCACCGCGTCGTAGGTGGCGCGGGCCTCGGCGTGGAACAGGGTGTCGGCCGGGGCAGGACCCCTGACCTCGACGCCCAGCTCGCGAAGGGCGCGGACGGCGGGTTCGATGATCGCCGCCTCCTCGCCGCCCAACGCGCCGCCTTCGCCCGCGTGCGGGTTCAGGGCCGCCACCGCCAGGCGCGGGACGGTGACGCCAAAGTCCTTGCGARGGGCCTCGACCGTCACCAGCCCGGCGTTGACGATCGCCTCGACCGAGAGGGCGGCGGGCACGGCCGACAGCGGCGTGTGAATGGTCACCAGGGTGGCGCGTAGGTCGCGGGCCGCCAGCATCATGATCGGGCCGTGCGGCAGCTGGCGCTCGCCCACATGGGTCAGTTCGGCCAGGAACTCGGTATGGCCGGGAAAGGCGAAGCCGGCGGCGTAGAGCGGGGCCTTGGCGATCGGCGCGGTGACCAGGCCGGCCACGGCCCCCGACAGGGCCAGGCCGGCCCCGGTCTCGATCCAGCGGATCACCTGGGCGGCGTGAGCGCTGGACGGCTGGCCGGACACCACGGGCGATTGCAGGGGGATGTCCAGGACGGGCAGGGCCTCGCCGAACACCTTGATCGCCTCGACCGGTCCGGTGACCGTGCGGACCTTCACCCCGCCGCCGGCCGAGGCCAGCAGCTGGGCGTCGCCCACCACCATGAACGGCGGCCCTTCGGCGCGCAGGACGGCCCAGGCCTTGGCGATGATCTCCGGCCCTATGCCGGCCGGATCGCCGGCGCTCAGGGCTAGGGCCGTGGTCTTCACCGGGTCTCGATGGTCGCCGAGTTACGCAGGTCTCGCAGATAACGTTTGGAGATCAGCGCAAGCTGTTGGCCGCGCAGGCGATTTTCGATCTGGTCGTGGGTCGGCGCCTGGGCGCCGGACTGGCGCTTGCCGCAAACAGCGATCAGGTGCAGGCCGGCGTCGGTGCGGATCGGGTCGGAGACCTGACCCACTTTGAGGCTGTTGGCGGCTTCCTGGAAGGCCGGGGCCAGATCGGTGATCTCGGCCTCGCCCAGATCGCCGGCCACCACGCCCTCGACCTTGCCGGCCGTGGCCTCGAGGGTTTCGCAGTTGGTGATCTTGGGCTTCAGGTCGGTGAGCAGCTTTTGAGCGGCGTCGACCTGCGGCTGCGCCGCATCCTTGGGCAGGGCCACGGCGACCTGCTTGAGGTCGACCAGGGCGGTCTTGGCCCCCGAGCGCTTCTCGCGCAGATAGATGATGTAGACGCCGTCGCGCACCGGGATGGCGGCCGACAGCTGGCCGGGACGCAGCTGCTCGAGCGCGGCGTCGACCTCGGGCGGCATTTCGCCGGGGCTGAGCCAGCCGGCGTCGCCGCCGTTGGCCGCGGTCGCCGAGGCCGAGAACTGGCGGGCCACGGCCGGGAAGGGCGCGCCCTGCTGCATCTGGGT
>NZ_JBFTZS010000690.1:0-1563 GCF_056406675.1 Caulobacter sp. P1_B12_2
TCCAAGAACCCGCCGGGCAGCGCCCGCACCCTGGGTTTCCACATGCTGTCGGTGAACCAGGCCGAACGCCGGGTCGAGATCGCCTTCGAGCCCTCGGTCGAGGCGGTCGGCAATCCGATGGGCCAGGTGCAGGGCGGCTTCGTCAGCGCGATGCTGGACGAGTGCATGTCGGTGGCGGGCATGATCACCTCGGGCATGACCAGCGTGGTCCCGACCCTGGAGATGAAGATCAGCTTCCTGCGGCCGGCCATCCCCGGCCCGCTGAAGGGCGTCGGTTGGGTGGTGAAGTGGGGCAAGACCGTCTGCTTCCTGGAAGGCGAGCTCTACGATCCCGAAGGCCGGCTGCTGGCCAAGGCCAGCGCCACGGCGATTCCGACGCCGTTCGCGAAGTTCAAGCAGTAGGACGGCCGTGCGGCGGTTCGCGGGCCTGGTTCTGGGTTTGCTGCTTTCGCTGCTCGCCACCCCGTTCGCCCTAGCGGCCGAGCCCGTCCGAGCCGCTCCGTCCGACGCTCCCGCCTTCTCCAACTGGGCCGCCGTTGTCGTGGCCGGCGACTGGCACGCCCATTCGGGCGGCCCGACCGAAGCCTTCGACAACGCCCGCCGCGACGTCGGCGTGACCCTGGTCGGCCTGGGCTTCGCCCCCGACGCCATTCGTCAGTACTCGGTGCGTCCGAAGCGCTATCCGGCCGTGAAGCCCCGCAAGACCGACCTGCGCGCCATCCACGACGACCTGCGCGACCTGGCGGCGAAGAACACCGCCGGCTGCCTGGTCTACATCACCAGCCACGGCGCCCCCGAAGGGGCTGTCCTGGACGAGGACATCCTGCCGCCCAGCCTGCTGGCGGCGGTGATCGACGACGCCTGCCCCGCGCGCCCGTCGATCGTCGTGGTCTCGGCCTGTTTCTCCGGCGTCTTCGTCAAACCCCTGCAGCGCGACGACCGGATGATCCTGACGGCGGCGCGGTCCGATCGCACCTCGTTCGGCTGCAGCGAGGACGACAAATATCCCTATTTCGACGACTGCTTCCTGTCGTCGGCGCCGACCGCCCGGGACTTCGCCGCCCTCGGTCGCGCCGTCCAGGCCTGCGTGGCCCGGCGCGAGCGCGACACCGGGGCCGAGCCGGCCTCGGAGCCGCAGCTGTGGATCGGACCCGGCCTGCGGCCGCTGCTGCCGCTCTACGCCTTTCCGAGCCCGCGCACGCCCGCCCAACCCGCCGCGTCCCTCAAGCGGCGCTGAGCGATCAGGCGTCCACCGGAAAGACGTCCAAGCCCGGTCACAGCCCCTTTGATCCCTGGCCGGGGCGCCCTAGAAGTTTGCTCACCCTTTTTTCAATAAGCCGGTGAGGTCTTGTTCGTGACGCTGCGTCTTTCGTTCAGGGCCGTTCTTTCGGCGGCGATCATCGGTTGCGGCCTCTTCGGCGCGACGATGGCTGAAACCCAGGACGCCGCCCCCGCGCCGCCGCCGGCCACGGCTCCGACCGCCGCCCTGCCGCCCGCTCCGATCCCCTACACCTCGACGGTCCGTCGGCGCGCCCCTCGGCCGCAACGGGCCGCTCCGACAGC
>NZ_JBFTZS010000691.1:0-2834 GCF_056406675.1 Caulobacter sp. P1_B12_2
GGCCCGAGATCAGGGCGCACGCCTTGAAGGCGCGCTTCATCAGGAAGCTCTCGTCCAGCCAGGCCTCCAGGTCGTCGCCCAGCATGTCCTGGGCGAACAGGTCGTCCAGGTCCAGCGCGTCCATCGGCTTCAGCGACCAGATGTTGACCGCGTAGTCGTTGGCCACGAAGCCCAGCGGGCCGATGCCCAGCCGGTCCAGCCGCCGGGTCAGCAGCATGGCCAGGGTGGTGTGGGCGATGCGGCCCTCGAACGGATAGCAGACCATGTGGAACCGCTTGCCGTGCGGGAAGGTCTCCAGCAGCATCTCGTCCTGCTCGGGAATGATCGAGCGGATCTTCTGGTAGCCCAGCCATTCCTGGACGTCCGGGGGCAGGGCGGGCCATTCGCGCTCGTCATGCATCATCGCCCGCACGCGGCCGGCCAGATAGGTCGACAGCGGGAACTTCGAGCCGCCCCAGCTGGGCATCATCGGGTCCTTGTCCGGCGCGGGGCTGACGAAGGCGTCGGTGCCGACCAGGCTGTTGAACCGCCAGACCTGGCCCGCGAAGATGAAGGTGTCGCCCGGCTTCATCTGCTCGAAGAAGCCTTCTTCGGCCTCGCCGACCTTGCGGCCTCCCATCGGGCGCTTGCCGCCGCCGATGCGGACATTGACGGTGGCGGCGGTGACGATTGTTCCGACGTTCATCCGGTGCTGCAGCACGGCCTGGGCGTTGCGCGCTCGCCAGAGGCCGTCCTGGCCGGGCACGATACGGCGGAACTTGTCGTAGGTGCGCAGCGCGTAGCCGCCGGTCGAGACGAAGTCGACGACGGTCTCGAAGTCTTCCCACGACAGGTCCGAATAGGGGCCGGCCGTGCGGATCTCGTCATAGAGGTCGGTTAGGGCGAATGGCTCGGAGCACGCGCAGCCCATGATGTGCTGGGCCAGGGTGTCCAGCGTGCCGGTGCGCGCGGGCTCGCCGTCCAGATGGCCGCCCAGGATGGCGTCGGCGGCGGCGCGGCACTCCAGATATTCGAAGCGGTTGGCCGGAGCCAGGATGGCGCGCGAGGGCTCGTCCAGGCGGTGGTTGGCGCGGCCGATCCGCTGGACCATCCGCGAGGCGCCCTTGGGCGCGGCCAGCTGGATGACCAGGTCCACGTCGCCCCAGTCGATGCCCATGTCCAGGGTCGAGGTGCAGACCACGGCGCGGATCTCGCCGCGCGCCATGGCCGCTTCGACCTTGCGACGCTGCTCGGCCGCCAGGCTGCCGTGATGCAGGGCGATGGCCAGGCCGTCGTCGTTCAGCTTCCACAGCTCCTGGAACGCGAACTCGGCCTGGAAGCGCGTGTTGACGAAGACCAGGGCGGTCTTGGCGCCTTTGATGATCTCGTAGATCTCGGCCATGGCGTGCTCGGCCGTGTGGCCGGCCCAGGGCACGCGGCCGCCGGAGACCAGCACCTCCACGATCGGCTGGGCGCCGCCGGACCCGAGGACGAGATCGACGTTGTGGGGCAGAGTCGGATTGGGACGGTCCTCCCCCTGTGGGAGAGGTGATGGCGTGGGCCTCGTCGATGATCACGCAGGACAGGTCGGCGAAGTAGTTTCGCGCGCCCTCCCAGGCGCAGAACAGGGCCAGCTGTTCGGGCGTGGTCAGCAGGATGTCGGGCGGTTTCAGGCGCTGGCGCTGCTTGCGGGCCTCGCCGGTGTCGCCCGTGCGGCTCTCGGCGACGATCTTCAGGCCCATCTCGCGGATCGGCGTGGCCAGGTTGCGCTCGATGTCGACCGCCAGGGCCTTGAGCGGCGAAATGTAAAGCGTGTGCACTCCGGCCGGCGTGTTGCGCGGCGCGCGTTCGGCCAGTTCGATCAGGCTGGGCAGGAAGCCCGCCAGGGTCTTGCCGCCGCCGGTCGGCGCGATCAGCAGGGCGTCGCGGCCCTGCCGGCCCTTGTCGATCATCGCCAGTTGGTGCGGTCTGGGCGCCCAGCCGCGCGAGGCGAACCACTCTTGAAAGCGTGGTGGAAGGGCGGTCGCCGCGAGCATTGCCTAGGCCTATAGCATGTTCCCGTTCCGTTTCCATGCGGCTACCTGCCGCTTTCCGGTGTTTTGATAAGGGTGGTACGCGAGTCCATCCGTAGGTTCAGACCGTTAGGGGCGTGCGAAGATGGGGCGGATGGCTCGGAACAGCCTTGCAGGCTTGGCCTTGGCGACGATGCTGGCGCTCGGCGCGCCGTCCCTGGCGGCGCCGGCCGCCTTGGCAGAGCCCGCGCGGACCGAGCTTCTGCGCCGCGCCCAGGCCGGCGACGTCAGCGCCTTCGATCCGCTGGCCGACAGCTATCTCAACGCCGAGGGCGAGCAGCGCGACGTCAACGCCGCGGTGCGCTGGCTGAACGCGGGCGTCAAGGCCGGCGACACCGGCTGCATGATCGCCCTGGGCAATCTCTATTTCGAGGGCGACGACCTCGACCAGGACGAAGCCAAGGCGCTGTCGCTGTACAAGGCCGCCGCGGCCGAGGGCGACGCCCTGGGCGCCTACAACGCCGGCCTCGTTTACGAGACCAGCGCCGAGGACCTGACCCAGGCCCTGGGCTGGTACTGGCGCGCCGCCGCCGGCGGCGACGAGGGCGGCATGTACAAGCTGGCCCTGGCCTATCAGTTGGGACGCGGCGTGCCCGCCGACGAAGCCCAGGCCGTGGCCTGGATGCGCAAGGCCGCCGCCGCCGGCTCGGTCGACGCGACCAACGACCTCGGCTCGTACTATCTGCAGGGCTATGGCATGCCGGTCGATGAGACCCAGGCGCTGCGGCTCTATGCGGACGCCGCCCAGCGGGGCTCGGCGGTGGCCCTGGCCAATGTCGCCGC
>NZ_JBFTZS010000692.1:0-1551 GCF_056406675.1 Caulobacter sp. P1_B12_2
GAGCTGGCCAGCGCCACGGTGCTGAGCCGCGCGCCCGAGCCGGCCATGCCGCCGTCCGACCAGCGCGAACGCCTGCTGCCGCTGCTGAAGAAGCCGCTGGCCGACGAGAACTTCCGCAAGCTGATCGCCTTCCTGGCCAGCTGGCAGTTCGCGGTGAACCTGGCCCAGCCGTTCTTCACGGTGTTCTTCCTCAGCCAGCTGGGCTTTGGCATGACCTTCGTGATGGCGCTCAGCCTGATCAGCCAGTTCGCCAACCTGATGACCCTGCGCCGCTGGGGCGACCTGGCCGACCGGTTCAGCAACAAGTCGGTGCTGAACCTGGCCGCCCCGGCTTTCATCGCCTGCATCGCCGCGATGATCCTGCCCTCGCAGTTCGACAACAAGGTCGCGGCCGGGGCCTATCTGATCGGGCTGCACCTGGTGATGGGGGCCGCCTCGGCCGGAGTGGCCCTGGCCTCGGGCAACATCGTCATGCGCCTGTCGCCGCGCGGTGGGGCCGAGCCCTACATGGCGGCCAACGCCCTGATCACTTCCGCCGCCGCCGGCCTGGCGCCGATCCTGGGCGGGCTGTGCGCCGACGCCTTCGCCGCCCGCGAGTTCCGCCTGCTGCTGGAGTGGTCGGGCCCGCTCTACAAGGGCGACGTCGTGCGTCTGGCCGTGCGGCAGTGGGACTTCTACTTCCTGATCTCCGCCGTGTTCGGCCTCTACGCCCTGCACCGCCTGACCCTGGTCCACGAGAAGGGCGAGGTGGAGCGCCAGGAGATGATGCACGAGCTGTTCGAACGCCTCCGCCACGGCCGCCGCCGCTTCATGCCGGTGGCGGGCCTGAAGTCGCTGAGCGAACTGCCGGCCAACCTGTTCCACCGGCGCGGGGCCAAGTCGGACGGCTAGTCCTTCGGTCAAACATCATGTATATACATGTGTTGACGGAGCGCCCTATGACCACGACCACAAGCAAGACGTTCAGGAGCGGCAACAGCGAGGCCGTCAGACTGCCGCGCGACATGGCGTTCGGCGCGGATGTCGAGCTGACTCTCGTGCGGTCCGGCGACGTGCTGACGATCTATCCGGCCCGAACCTCGGTCGCCGCTCTGGTCGATCGCCTGGCCGCCCTGCCACGTCCAGCCTGCGTCGAAATCCGCGACGAGGAACCGCTGGACGAGCGTCCGGGCCTTTGACTCACATCCTTGACACCAACATCGCCATCCACCTGCGCGACGGCGATCCACTGGTGACCGCCAAGATCAAGGCCCTGGAAGGCGCGGTGCTGCTGTCGATCATCTCGCGGGTCGAGCTTGAGGGCGGGGTCTATCGCGAACCGTCCGAGGCGGGCCTGCGCCGGGCGCGCCTAGACCTGATGCTCGACACCTTACCGGTGCTGGACTTCGACCGGGCGGCCGCGGACGCCTATCGCGCCATCGTCGAGGCGGCCGGCTATTCGCGCCGCAAGATTCTCGACCGCATGATCGCCGCCCAGGCCCTGGTGCATCGCGCGACGCTGGTCACTCGTAACGCGGCCGACTTCCAGGATGTGCCGGGACTGGCCTTGGT
>NZ_JBFTZS010000693.1:0-1550 GCF_056406675.1 Caulobacter sp. P1_B12_2
GGCGCCTCAGGATGAGGAGCGATTTGCGGCTTTCCTCATCCTGAGGCGCGAGGCGCAGCCGAGCCTCGAAGGACGCGAGGCCTAGGCCGCGAAGCGTCCCAGGTCCTGGCGGCTCTCCACCAGGTCCAGCACGTCGTGCATCGAGAAACCCGGATCGGCCGCGTACAGCGCGTCGTAGATCGAGCGCGCGAAGGCCAGGTCGGCCGGGGTCTTCACCCGCCAGTCGTAATGCGACCAGTCGCGATGAGCCTTCAGGTGCGCCTGGCGGAAACGGTCCGGCCGCTCGCGGATGGCGGCGGTCGGCGAGATCATGGCCAGCGGGTCGCGAACCTCGGCGGCGGCCATGCGCAGCGCCTCGACGGTGACCACCTCGACCTCGAGGCCGGCCGGAAAGGTGCGCTCCACGCGGTTGGAGGTGTAGGCCGCGCCGCTGACCTGGGCCAGGCGGACGGCCTCGTCGATCACGGCCGGGTCGACGAAGGGCGCGTCGCCCTTGATGCGGACGATGTGGCTGACCGGACCGGCGGCCTCGGCGCAGCGGGCGATGCGGTCGAGGATGTCGCTGCCCGAGCCGCGATGCACGGCGTAGCCCCGCGACACCACCAGGCCGGCCAGGCCGTCGTCGTCCGCGGCGTCGCTGGTGGCGACGATGATCTTGTTCAGGCGGCGGGCGCCGCGCAGGCGCTCCAGCTGGCGCAGGATCATCGGCTGACCCTGGAGGGTGGCGACGGCCTTGCCGGGCAGACGTTTGGAGCCCATGCGGGCCTGGACGACGGCGAGGATCATGGCGTTCGGCTCCCTCTTTGTTTCTCAGCGCTTCTTCCGAGGCTGAGCCTTGATTCGCCTGGGCGTCAGGCGACCCAACGTCGCGGGTCCAGAGCCACCGGATCGTCGATGGCCATGTCGTCCCAGTCGAGGTCGGGGGGCGGGCTGGAAGCTGCCGCCACGACGGCCGACAGCTCGGCGGCCGAGGTGACGCCCACCAGGACGGCGCTGGCTTCGACGCGCGACAGGGCAAAGCCCAGGGCGGCCTGCAGCGGGTCGGAACGGCCCTCGGCGATCATCCGGCGCACCTTCGACAGGCGGCCCGAGGCCCCCTTCAGCTGGGCGGGAACGCGGTCGGGCGGCAGGAACAGCAGGCCGTTGAGGAAGATCGAGCGCAGCTGCACCTCGATCCCCATGCCGGCGATGCGCTGCAGCGAGCCGTCGGCCAGCAGGCGCTGGTCGAGCAGGGACGCGGGCGCTTGAAGAATGTCGGGCTTGAAGCGGCGGGCCACGCCCACCGGATCGTCGCTGGCGTGGGCGGCCACGCCGATCTTCTCGAACAGGCCTTCGTCGCGCAGCCGGGCCAGGCGATCCCAGACCGCCGCGCCGTGGGCGCCGAACAGTTCGGCGGGCGAGGAGACGATGATGGCGTCGGCGCGCTCCAGGCCCAGGCRGCGCAGGGACGTCCGGGCCTCGGCCTCGACGAAGTCGGGACCGCGGTCGGCGCGAGCGGCCGACAGGGTGACGCGGAACGGCACGGGACGGGGAATCAGGTCGCCCAGCAC
>NZ_JBFTZS010000694.1:0-1542 GCF_056406675.1 Caulobacter sp. P1_B12_2
GGTGTTCCGGACGCCGGGGGCGCGGGCCAATGGGCAATACACGCGCTTTGTCCCCGTTCGACGCCGACGGCGGGCGGGCTCCCCAACGATGGAAGTCCCCGGACCGCGCGAGTAACCCCCTCGCGCCTGCCCCCGCTCGATCGCCCCCCGCCGCCGCATTGGTCGCTGGCCTTGCGCCCTTTCCGGTGCGGCGAGGTGGGATAAGGATAGGGCCGGTTTGGAGGGTGGGGACAAGATCGGGTCGAGAAAGTTCAAGGCCTTGATTTGACGAGGCTTTGATCCGCATACGCTGAGCATAGACCTGGACTCCGCTCTTCCCCGGAAGAGCGGATCAAGAAAGCCCTACAGCTTCACCCGGAAATGGAACGCGTCCACGGCTAGGCCCTCGCGGAAATAGAACCGGTGGGCGGCCTCGCGGACCACGTTGGAGATCAGCTCCAGATGGCCGCAGCCCTCGCGCCGGGCCTCTTCCTTCAGCCAGTCCAGCAGCGCCTTGCCSTGGCCCCGTGACCGGACCCGGTCGTCGGCCACCAGGTCGTCGACGCTGAGGAACCGGCCGCAATACAGCATGTCCGCCACCCGATACCCCGCCACGGCCCGCGCCACGCCGTCCTCGCTGACATAGGCCAGCCGAAACCCGTCGCTGGCCATCAGCTGGCGGACGCGGGCGACATAGGTGTCGCGGGCGAGCTGAGGGCGGAGCTGGGCCATGACCTCGAAGGTGGCGAGGACTTCGGCGTCGGTTTGGGCGGGGGTGATCATGGGTTTTAGGTAACCCTTCTCCCCTTGCGGGAGAAGGTGGCGGCGAAGCCGCCGGATGAGGGGTCTCTCAAAAGYCAACCGCACCCTCTTGCCAACTCACCATGTTCCCGTATTGTTCTCGTCATGGTCGATCGCGCTCAACAACTCGCCTTCGCGCGCCGACTCCGGCACGAGCCGCCCGTCACCGAACGCCTGCTCTGGACCCTGCTCCGCGACCGCCGCCTGGAACGCCTGAAATTCCGCCGCCAGGTTCCGCTCGGCCGCTACGTCGCCGACTTCCTTTGCCCGCGCCATCGCCTCATCGTCGAGGCCGACGGCCCGCATCACGAAGACAGCCTTCATGACGAAATCCGCGACGACTGGCTGCGCGGCCAAGGCTTCCGCGTGCTGCGCTTCACCAACAAGCGCATCCAGGACGCGCCCGACGCCGTCCTCGATGAAATCCTGAGCGCCTGCGGCCGCTAACTTGAATCCTTCTCCCCCTGCGGGAGAAGGTGTCAGCGAAGCTGACGGATGAGGGGTCTCTCAAACCTCAACCGCCCCACCCACCCGTTCCGCCGTACGCGGCCGACCACGCCATCGACCCCTCACCCGACGGTCCTCCGGACCGCCACCCTCTCCCGCAAGGGGAGAGGGAAAGCGGCGCGCCCCCTTCCTCGCGAAGGGGAGCCAGCCTTTCATCTCACGGCGAGACGATCGCCGGTCTGGACAGGTCACTCAAGGACGGCGCGCCGCGTCGCGGCTGGCCGCAGGCCAGCCCTTGACTGACCTGTCTAGACC
>NZ_JBFTZS010000695.1:0-1541 GCF_056406675.1 Caulobacter sp. P1_B12_2
CTCCAGAACAGGTCGCCCAGGCCCTGGCTCGCCTCCGCATCCGGCGCGGCCAGACCCGCCTCCAGCCGCGACAGGGCCGAGCCTATCTCGCGCTCGACCTCGCGGAACGCCCGGATGACCGCCAGGCCACGCGACGTGACGACCGCCGCGCCGCCGGCCTTGCCGCCGGCGTTGGCGACCACCAGGGGGGCGTCGAACAGGTTGTTCAGCGCTTGAACCCCGTCCCAGGCGCCCTTGTAGCTGAGGCCCAGCTGCTTGGCGGCGGCGCTGATCGAGCCCAGGCCGCCGATCGCCTCGATCAGGGCGATGCGCTCCAGGCCGACGCGCGCCAGGCCGCCGCGCCGCAGGATCAGGGATGCGCTCAGATCGCCTTCGATGGTCATCAAAACCTCTTGCCGAACGTGACCTTGGCGTCAAAGCTCGTTATGTAACCGGACTACATAACCGAGCGTCCGCCGGAACCCAAGCCATGCCGACCCTTCCGCCGTCGATCAAGCTCAAGGCCCGCTGAGGATGCTCGAGGTCGCGTGGCTGACGATCAAGCTGGCGGGCATCACCACGATCCTGCTGCTGATCCTGTCGACGCCGCTGGCCTGGTGGCTGGCGCGGGGGCGGTCGCGCTGGAAGGCGCCGATCGGAGCCCTGGTGGCCCTGCCGATCGTCCTGCCGCCCACGGTGCTGGGTTTCTACCTGCTGATCGCCCTAGGGCCGCAAAGCCCGCTGATCGCGCTGCTGCACCCGTTTGGGATCCGCACCCTGGCCTTCACCTTCCAGGGCCTGGTGATCGGCTCGCTGATCTACTCGCTGCCGTTCGCCGTCCAGCCTTTGCGCAACGCCTTCATCGCCATCGGCGACGAGCCGATGGAGGCCGCCGCCACCCTGGGCGCCTCGTCCTGGAGCGCCTTCACGCGCGTGGCCCTGCCGCTGGCCCGCCCCGGCTACGCCGTCGCCGCCATCCTGGCCTTCGCCCACACCATCGGCGAGTTCGGCGTGGTGATGATGCTGGGCGGCGGCATTCCGGGCCAGACCGAGGTGCTGTCGATCGAGATCTATCGCCTGGTCGAGGCCCTGGAATGGGACAAGGCTCACCAGTTGGCCGGCGCCCTGCTGGCCTTCGCCTTCCTGGTGATGCTCAGCCTGCTGCTGATGGAACGGCGCATCGACACGCGCGCGTCGCGGTTCTGAAAATCCACCGAACCTGGCGACAAGCCATGGAATTCTCTGCTTATTCCATAGCCAAGTTAAGATCGCGTCAGAACGGGACGTCGCCCTGGATCGTCACCCGCTCGACGATGCGTTCCTGCGGCCAGTAGTCGAGAATGGCGTAGTGCTGGGTGGCGCGGTTGTCCCAGAAGACGATGCCGTTGGGCGTCCAACGGAAGCGGACTTGGTACTCGGGCGTTTTCACCCGGTCCAGCAGGTCGGCCAGCAACTGCGCGGCCTCGTCCTCGGGCAGGCCCAGGATCCGGGTCGTGAAGACCTTGTTGACGAACAGATGCTTCTCGCCGGTCTCCGGGTGGGTGCGGACCACGGGATGGGCT
>NZ_JBFTZS010000696.1:0-1538 GCF_056406675.1 Caulobacter sp. P1_B12_2
ACAGGGCCCTGGCCAATGTCGCCGCCGCCTATCACAACGGCGAGGGCGTGGCGGTCGATCTCGAAAAGGCCCTGGGCCTCTACGCCCTGGCGGCCAGCAGCGGCAACCTGACCGCCTATTACGATCTGGGCCAGATGTACGAGGACGGCGAAGGCGTTAAGGCCAGCCGCGCCAAGGCGGTGCAGCTGTACCGCATGGCCGCCGAAAGCGACGACGCCGAGGTGGCCGAGGCCGCCGAGGACGCCGTCGAGCGCCTCGAGAGCGGGTCCTCGGAAACCCCGATCGCCTAAGACCGAAGACCTAGGGCAGGAGGCTGTACGTCACCGTGATCCGCGCGTTGCGCACGATCGGCGGGGGCGTCATGGCCAGGGGCGCGGCCAGCTTGACGGCGGAGAACGCCGCGATGTCTTGCGCCTCGTACAGCGGCGCCGGGGGCGGCGGGGGCGCGATGTTGTTGATCGCATTGGCCTGGGAATCCTGGATGCGCAGGATCGGGCCCAGGTGTCGCCCCGACGACTCGGCGATCAGCCGCGCCTGGCGCTGGGAGTCGGCGATGGCCTCGCGCAACGCCCTGTCCTCCAGCGACTGGTCCTCGGCGAGACCGCCGTTGTTGAGGTTGACGTCGGCCGCGCCGAGCTGGGCCGCCAGAGAGGCGACATCGCCGACCTGCTTGGCCGGCGTCACCTTCACCTGAAAGCCGACCACGGCGACGCTGCCGATCACGGCGCATTCGCCGGTGCTGAGGCTGGGCGCGGCGTAGTTGACCATGCAGGCCTTGGGGCGGACTTCGCGGATGGACAGGCTTCCGCCGCGTACGTCGAGCGTCGGCTTGCCGGGCAAGGTCTTCAGGCTGGCTTCAAGCTTGCCGCGCGCCGCGGTCAGAGCGGCGACGGCGTCCGGCGAGGTGGCGCCTTCGCCACGAAGACTGAAGTTCAGCCACGCGTAGTCGGCCGGCGCCTCCGCCCGGCCGTTTCCGATCACGGTGATCATGGGCGGCGGCTGGTCGGAAGCCTGGGCGAAGGCCGCCGAGGACGCGGCCGAAATCAGGCAGGCGAGCAGAACGGTGCGCATGAATGTCTCCATTTTAGGTTGCGAAGATGGCAGGCCGCTGGTCGGCCGCCAAGGGATGAATATGTTCTCGTTCCGTTTCGGCCGCCGATCGGCTAAAAGACCGCGTGTCCGTACAGATTCCCGCCCTCGATCTTGCCCCCGCCTTGGTGGTCCTGCCCGGTCCGCGCGCCGGCGTCGCCGACGGCTCGGGCGAGGGCCGGGTTCTGCGCACCCCCGACGCGCGCGACCTGTTCGAGTATGGGCCGCTGCTGGTCGCCCACGCGGCGATGACCGCCAAGCGCTTGAACCTGCAGGCGCCCGTGCGCGGGCGCGGCGTGTTCGACGTGCTGGAACTCTACGCCTTCACCCGTCCGGCCACCTTCTGCGCGCCGTCGGCGGTGGGGCTGGCCACGGCCCTGGGCTTGCCCGAGCCCAAGGGCGCGCCGGCCCAGGCCCAGACCCTGCGCGACGCCGCCGCGGCCCTGCTG
>NZ_JBFTZS010000697.1:0-1533 GCF_056406675.1 Caulobacter sp. P1_B12_2
GTCTTGGCGCCGGTCGGCAGCAGGGTGACAGGGGCCATGTCGCGGGTCTCGGCGCCGAACACCCGGCTGGCGTTGCGCGGCGCGGCGTTGGCGGCCAGGCCCTTGGCGTTGCGGGCGTTCAGATAGGGCCCCTGGGTGCGCAGCGTGTCGCGCAGGACGAGGCGAGCCGTATAGGGCTGGGCGTTGTCGGCGAAGGTCGCCACCGCCAGCATGTCGTTGGACCGGCCCGACAGGCCGAACACCAGTCGGTCGCTCCCGAACCCGGCCGGCTGCGACAGCCGCCAGACCGCGATGGTCGCCGAGACCGAGCGGTCGGCCTGCCAGGTGGCGCGGTCGCCGGGATAGGCCATCCGCAGCATGGTCGAATAGCCGTCGAAGGCCTGGCGCACGCGGCCGGCGGCGGTCTGCAGGTCCTTGGAGCCGCACGCCGCCGCCCCGGCCTTGGCGCGGGCCCGCTGCTCGACCGCCTGGACCTGAACCTCGCTGGCGCCGGAACGCAGGGTCGCGCCGCGCGCCTGGGCGCGGGCGGCGTCCAGGGCCGAGCCCACGGCGGGCTTGAACAGCCGGCAGCGCGCGTCTGCCGAGGTCATCAGCGTCCGTTCGTAAAGCTGGTCGGCGGCGGAGGCGGCATGGGCCTGGCTCGACGCGCCGAGCCCGGCGGTCGTGACGAAAATCCCTAGCCACCGCGCCATCCGACCCCCAAGGGTCTTTCTTGACGTCATAATCTCGTATTCTGCGAGAGCGGTTTCAGCAGGCAGCCTTAGGGCGCCGAGGTTGCGGTTCGGTTAGCGATGCTACTTTCGACGGACATCTGGGTCGGCGCGCTGATCCGCCGCGCCGAACTGGGCGGGGCCTTCGCCATGGTGGCCCGCAAGGGCGACCCGCGGGCCGGCGCCGTGCTGGTCAAGGCCGTCGACCGCCGCGCCAACACCGCCAAGCTCTACAGCGAAGCCACGCGCGGCGACGGCGAGCGCTTCTGGATGCAGCCGGTCCGCTCCGACTTCGAACCCGACCTGGACGCCTACGCCGAACGCGCCGCGCGGATCGACCCGGATATCTGGGTGGTCGAGATCGAGGACCGCGAGGGGCGGCACTTCCTGACGGAGCCCGTGGAGGCCGATCCGGGGAGCTGAACCCAACCTCCAAAAAAGATTGTCATCCCGGACAAGGCCYGTAGGGCCGCCGATCCGGGACCGCCGGAAGCGCCTGCGTTCACGCGTCGGTCCCGGATCTTCGCGCTGCGCGCTCGTCCGGGATGACAACCGTTTTGGGCTATAGGCGACAGCCCTGGATGTCATGGGAACAGCTTGCGCTCGATGGCCGTCTTCAGGTCCGGCCACAGGTCGATCCGGGCGTGGCGCTCGGGATCGGAGGGGGCCAGAGGGCGCAGGCGCTCGTCGGCGACCATCTGGAAGCGGTTCACCCACGGCGCGCTTTCCGCCACCGAATCCAGTTGCGGCAGCAGGTCGTCGATGAACACCGACGGCGAGGCCGTGCGTCCGGCCAGGTCCGCCGCCGACGGTCCCTTGGGGC
>NZ_JBFTZS010000698.1:0-1530 GCF_056406675.1 Caulobacter sp. P1_B12_2
GGACTGCGCCTTGGTCATCGAGATCGGCCCGCATCCGATCCTGACCGCCATGGCCAAGCCGGAGGCCGAGGCCGAAGCCGGGCCCCGCTGGTTGCCGTCGCTGCGCCGCAAGCGCGGCGACCTGGCCACCCTGCACGAGACCCTGGCCGGCCTCTATGTCGCCGGCGCCCCCATCGACTGGGCCGCCGTCCACCGCCACCAACCGCACCAGCCCCTGCACCTGCCGACCTATCCCTTCCAGCGCAAACCCTACTGGATGGCCCCGACCCAGGCTTCGAATTTGGAGGCCGCCCCCGGCGCCGGGCCGGCGGCCCTGGACCATCCCTTCCTGGGCGTCCGACTGTCGTCGCCGCTGGACCACGCGCAGTTCGAGACCCAGTTCAATCTGAGCCGGCTGCCGATGGTCGGCGACCATCGCATCTTCGGCCTGCCGTGGGTCAATTTCGCCACCTATCTGGAGCTTGCCTTCGCGGGCGCCCGCGAAGCCTACGGCTCGGCTCCCGCGGCGGTGAAGAACGTGACGCTGCCCCGCGCCATGATCCTGCGCGAAGCGGAGTCCAGGCGCGTTCAACTGGTCCTGGAGCGGACGCCTGAAGGCCGC
The DNA here is from genome assembly GCF_056406675.1 of Caulobacter sp. P1_B12_2. NCBI lineage: Bacteria > Pseudomonadati > Pseudomonadota > Alphaproteobacteria > Caulobacterales > Caulobacteraceae > Caulobacter > Caulobacter sp. P1_B12_2. The sequence continues at coordinate 602 of NZ_JBFTZS010000698.1, forward strand.
CGGTTCCAGGTGTTCGCCCACACGCCGGTCAAGAACGTCGACGCCGCGTGGCTCGCCCATGCCGTGGGCGAACTGGTGATGCCGGAAGATGAGGCCATCGCCGCGCCGGCCCGGGTGCGTCTCGACGCCGTGCGGGCCCGGTGCGCGCAGGCCGTGGCGCCCGCGGCCTTCTATGCGGCGATGGAAGGCCACGGCGTCACCCTGGGGCCGGCCTGCCGCTGGCTCGAAGCGGTGTGGCGCGGCGAGGGCGAGGCGTTGGGCGAGATCCGCCTGCCGCGTGACCGGGAGCACGATCCTCAGGTCGTGCTGGATCTGGGCGCGATGGACGCGGCCTTCCAGGTGCTGGGCGCGCTGCTGCCGCCGGACGCGCCGCGGGATTTCGTGTTCTCGAGCCTCGAGCGGATCGACCATTTCGGCGCCGGGCCGCGCGGTCGGCTTTGGGTTCACGCCGTGCGCGCTTCCGGCGAGGTCGACCCCGACACCCTGGTCGGCGACCTGACGATCTTCGACGACGACGGCCGCGTGGTCGCCGCCGTTCGGCGCGCCCTTCTGCAGCGCGTCCAGCTCGACGTCCCAGCGGCCGGCGAGGCGTCGCCTGCGCAGGAGGCCTCGTCCAACGCCCTGGCCGAATTGCTGCTCGCGCCGGATCCCGAGGCGCATCTGCGCGACTTCCTGAAAGCCGGCTTGGCCGCCTGCCTGCGCATTTCAGAAGACGAGATCGAGATCGACGCCGAGCTGGCGCCGCAGATCGACTCCCTGATCGCGGCCGAGCTCAACGCCCATGTCGAGCGCAGCCTGGGCGTTCGCCTGCCGGTGGCGGCGCTGTTCGACGGCAGCAGCCTGCGCGACGTCGCGACGCGCCTGCTGGCCGAGGTCAGCCCGTCGGAAGATCTGCTGACCGAGATGCTGGACGCTCTGGAGCATCTGAC
>NZ_JBFTZS010000699.1:0-1523 GCF_056406675.1 Caulobacter sp. P1_B12_2
TTGCTAGACAGTCCCCATGTCCACCCCGACCCCCGCCCTGACCGCCGCCGAGTCCCTGGTGCTCACCCGCCGGGTCACGACCCTGTCGGTGGGCGTGGCGGCGGTGCTGATCCTGATCAAGGGCGGGGCCTGGCTGGCCGGCCACTCGGTGGCGATGCTGGCGTCGCTGGCCGACAGCAGCCTGGACCTGGTGGCGTCGCTGATCACCTTCTACGCCGTGCGCTACGCGGCCGAGCCCCCCGACGCCGAGCACCGCTTCGGCCACGGCAAGGCCGAGGCCTTCGCCAGCCTGACCCAGGGCGGCCTGGTGTTCGCCTCGGCGGCGCTGATCGGCCAGGAGGCCATCCGCGCCTTCGCCCGCACCGAGCCGCCCGAGCACGGCGCCCTGGGCGTGGGGGTGATGGCCGCCTCGATCGTCCTGACCCTGCTGCTGATCCGCGCCCAGACCGAGGTGACCAAGAAGACCCGCTCGGTGGCGGTGTCGGGCGACCGCGCCCACTACGCCGCCGACCTGGCCTCGAACGCCGTGTCGCTGGTGGGCCTCGGCGCCGCCAGCCTGCTGCATCTGCCCTGGGTGGACGCCGCCGCCGGCCTGGTCGTGGCGCTGTGGCTGCTGTGGGGCGCGATCGGCGTCTTCCGCGAAGCCTCCCACCAGCTGATGGACCACGAGCTGCCGCTGGACGACCGCGCGCGGATCATCGCCCTGATGACCGCCGACCCCCGCGTGCTGGGCGTCCACCAGGTGCGCACCCGGGCTTCGGGTCCCTACATGCACGTCCAGGCGCACATGGACCTGGATCCGAACCTGACCCTGAGCGTCGCCCACGCCGTGATGGTGGCGGCCGAAAACCGGGTCTTGGAGCAGTTTCCGGCCGCCGACATCCTGCTGCACCCCGACCCGCGCGGCGCGGCGGAGCCGCATGGCGGGGCGTTCGGCGAGGCGCCGCCGCACTGAGCGCGCATCGCCGGGCTTGCCGACCGCGCTCCACGGGGCCAAATGGCGCTCTTGCCTAGAACGTTACGAGCGACCGACCTGATGGACGACACCCTGGCCAAGCTGCCGCGAGCCTTTGCCGGCGCCACCGTGCTGGTGCTGGGCGACGTGATGCTGGACCGCTTCGTCTACGGCGCGGTGGACCGCATCTCGCCCGAGGCCCCGGTGCCGGTGATCGCCGTCGAGCGCGAGACGGTGATGCTGGGCGGAGCCGGCAACGTGGCCCGCAATGTCGCCGCCCTGGGCGGCCGGGCGGTGCTGGTGGGCGTGGTCGGCGACGACGACGCCGGCCGGGTCCTGACCGGCCTGATCGACCGCGAGGCGAGCCTGGACTCGGCCCTGATCGTCGACGCCAAGCGCCGGACCACCGAAAAGACCCGCTACATCTCCGGCTCGCACCAGATGCTGCGCGCCGACCGCGAGGACCGGGGCGAGGCCGACGGCCAGGCCCTGCTGGCGGCGTTCAGCGCTCACCTGCGCGAGGTCGACGTGGTGGTGCTGTCCGACTACGCCAAGGGCGTGCTGACGC
>NZ_JBFTZS010000700.1:0-1515 GCF_056406675.1 Caulobacter sp. P1_B12_2
CGCTTTGGGATCTGGGTCCCGGCATTCGCCGGGATGAGCGGCCGTGAGGGGTTGCCAGATCACATTGAACTGCGATCACAATGCACGCGTCCATCCAGAACGCCAGAGCCCGAGACCTCCTCCATGACCAATTTCGGCTCATCTCAGCCCGCGACCAACGACCTAGACGCCTTCTGGATGCCGTTCACGCCCAACCGGCGGTTCAAGGCCAGTCCGCGCCTGCTCAGTCGCGCCGAGGGCATGCATTACTACACGCCCGACGGCCGCCAGGTGCTGGACGCCACCTCGGGCCTGTGGTGCGTCAACGCCGGGCACAATCGGCCGAAGATCGTCGAGGCGATCCGCCAGCAGGCCGGCGAGATGGACTACGCCCCCAGCTTCAACATGGGCCATCCGGCGGCCTTCGCCTTCGCCAGCCGCATCGCCCAGATCACCCCGCCGGGCCTGGACCGGATCTTCTTCACCGGTTCGGGCTCGGAGTCGGTCGACACCGCCCTGAAGATCGCCCTGGCCTATCACCGGGCGCGCGGCAAGGGGACCAAGACCCGGCTGATCGGCCGCGAGCGCGGCTATCACGGCGTCGGCTTCGGCGGCATCTCGGTGGGCGGCATCCCCAAGAACCGGATGTATTTCGGCAGCCTGCTGACCGGCGTCGACCACCTGCCCCACACCCACGGCGCCCCGGGCAACCTGTTCAGCCAGGGCCTGCCGAAGAACGGCGCCGAGCTGGCCGACGCGCTGGAGGGGATCGTGGCCCTGCACGACGCGTCCAACATCGCCGCCGTGATCGTCGAGCCGGTGGCCGGCTCGACCGGGGTGCTGGTGCCGCCCGAGGGCTATCTGCAGCGCCTGCGGGCGATCTGCGACAAGCACGACATCCTGCTGATCTTCGACGAGGTGATCACCGGCTTCGGCCGGGTCGGCGCGGCGTTCGCGGCCGAGCGGTTCGGGGTGATCCCGGACATGATCTGCATGGCCAAGGGCCTGACCAACGCCGCCGTGCCGGCCGGGGCGGTGGCGGCGTCCGAGGGCGTCTACCAGGCGATGATGGACGGCGCCGACGCCCCCATCGAGCTGTTCCACGGCTACACCTATTCGGCCCACCCCCTGGCCTGCGCGGCCGGGATGGCGGCGCTGGAGGTCTATCAGGAGGAGGCGCTGTTCGAGCGGGCGCTGGAGATGGAGCCCTACTGGCGCGCGGCGGTCCATTCGCTGAAGGACGCCCGCCACGTGATCGACATCCGCGACTTCGGCCTGATCGCCGGGATCGAGCTGGAGCCGCGTCCGGGCGCGCCCACGGCCCGGGCGATGGCGGCGTTCGAGACGGCGTTCGACAAGGGCCTGCTGATCCGGGTGACGGGCGACATCATCGCCCTGTCGCCGCCGCTGATCATCGAACGCGAGCAGGTGGACCAGGTGGTGKAGACGATACGCGGGGTGTTGGCGGGTGTGGACTGAGGCCGCKGGGACGCCCCCTCCGTCACGAGGCTACGCCTCGCGCCACCTCCCCCGTTT
>NZ_JBFTZS010000701.1:0-1515 GCF_056406675.1 Caulobacter sp. P1_B12_2
GCGGCGGCGTCTGGGGGCGTGCTGTCGATGGTCATGCCTTGATAGGTAGCATCGCAGGTCCTGATTGACAACGAGTGACCAAATTAGCATATGGTCACTTGCTCAAGGATGAGCGTCACGAGGAGGTCGCGATGCGATCGGTTTCGAGCTTGGCTCTGCTGGCCCTGGCCGGCGTCACGATGGGCGGCTGCGCCGTGGGTCCCGACTATGTCGCGCCGCCCTCGGCGGTCTCCGGGACGTTTATCGGCGCCGCTGCCGTGGCCCAGCGCGCGGCCCCGCCAGCGGCCGTCGATCAGGCGGCGTGGTGGAAGGGCTTCAACGACCCTGTCCTCGACGGCCTGGTCGATCGCGCCCTGGCCCAGAACCTCGACTTGGCTCAGGCCACGGCCCGTGTGACGCAGGCGAGGGCCGGACTGTCGGCCGCCACCGCCGCGCTGCTGCCCTCCGGCGGCATGCAGACAAGCGCAGCCACGGCCCACGCCTCGACCCAGACCCCCACGGGACGCCTGGCGTCTTCCGCGCCGGGCTTCGATCGCGACGGCTCGCTCTACGAAGCCAATGTCACCGGTGACTGGGAGGTTGACGTCTTCGGCGGCCTGCGGCGCGATCGCGAGGCCGCTGTCGCCGACTATCAGGCCGCCAAGGTCGGCGTCGCGGCGGCCCGCCTGTCGGTCGCGGCCCAGACGGCCGACACCTATCTGGTGATCTGCGGCCTGCAGGCGCGGTTGGGCGTGGCCCGAGGCCAGGTCGACACCCAGAGCAAGCTGGTCCAGACGGTGCGCCTGCAACAGAGCCGGCAGGTCGCCTCCGAACTTCAGCTGCATCAGGCCGAAGGCGCCCTGGCCCAGACCCGCGCCCAGGTCCCGCTGCTGGAGGAGGGGCTCGAGGCGGCGATGAACGCGCTGGACGTGCTGCTGGGCGCCCAACCTGGCGCCACCCGGGTGGAACTGGCCTCCGCCACGCCGGTGCCGCACGCCCCGGCCATCGCCGAGGCGGTTGGTCCGGCCGACCTCATCCGCCGCCGCCCGGACCTGGCGGTCGCGGAGTGGCGGCTGAAGGCGTCGAACGCCGCGATCGGTTCGGCCGTCTCCGAATACTATCCCAAGTTCTCACTGAACGGCTTGGTCGGCACGGCCTCGACGGCCAGCGGCTCCCTGTTCGCCGGTCCAGCCAACCAGGCCCAGGGCGTGTTGGGCCTGCGCTGGCGCCTGTTTGACTTCGGTCGCGTCGATGCGGAGATCAAGGCTGCCAAGGGGCGCAACGCCGAGAGCCTGGCCGCCTATCAGCAGTCGGTGCTGCGCGCCACGGCCGATGTCGAGGATTCCTTCTCCAGCCTCGTCAAGCGCGAGGATCAGGCGCGGATCCTGGTGGATGGCGARCAGTCGCTCTCCAAGGCGCGCACGGCTTCCGAGGTGGCCTACAAGGCCGGCGCGGTCAGTTTGATCGAAGTGCTGGACGCTGACGCCAGACTGCTGACCGTCCGCGACGCACGCGCGCAGGCGGATACCGAGGCGG
>NZ_JBFTZS010000702.1:0-1510 GCF_056406675.1 Caulobacter sp. P1_B12_2
CTTCTCCACCGCCCAGATCGTCTACGGCGTGGCGGTGGTCCAGCACCTGGCGCTGTGGCTGCCCACCACCCTGGCGGCCTCGGCCTGCGCGGCGGGGGTGGCCCTGGGGCTGGTCTCGGTGTGCCGGACACGCGACCAGGCCCAGATGCTGTCGACCTTCGTGATCCTGGTCCTGGCGGCGATCGGCGGCAGCATGGTGCCGCGCTTCCTGATGCCGCCGTGGCTGCAGGCGGTCGGCTGGTTCACGCCCCACGCCTGGACCATCGACGCCTATCAGGCGATCCTCTGGCGCGACGCCGGGATCGGCGGCGTGTATAAGGCCTGGTGCGTGCTGACCGTGGTCGGGCTCTTCGGCCTGGTGGTCGCGCACACATTGGCTCGCCGGCTTCGGCGGTGATCCGGATGACGATGGCGACCCTCGGTCTCGACCTGGCCCTGTTCCTGGCGGCCCTGGCCTTCATGGAAGGCTTCGCCTGGGTCACGCATCGCTATGTGATGCACGGCTGGGGGTGGGCCTGGCACCGTTCGCACCACGAGCCGCGCACCGGCCGCTTCGAGCTGAACGACCTGTTCGCGGTGGTGTTCGCCGCGCCGGCCATCGTGGCGATCTATTTCGGGGTGCACGGCATACCCTGGCTGCTGCCGGTCGGCCTGGGGATCACGGCCTACGGCGCGATCTACGCGGTGTTCCACGACGGCATGGTGCATCAGCGGTTCAAGGTTCCGCTGGGCCGTTCGCGCTATTGGAAGCAACTGATCCAGGCCCACCGGATCCACCACGCGGTCCACACCAAGCACGGGGCGGTGTCGTTCGGTTTCCTGCTGGCCCGGCCGGTGCGGGAGCTGAAGGCCAAGCTGCGAGAACGCGGAGTCGACGCCTAGCCGCCGACCGCAAGAGGGAGGGGACCATGACCGAGACACCGATCAGGACGCCCTGGCGCCTGTGGCTGGTGGGCGTCGTCGCCGTGCTGTTCAACAGCATCGGCGTTTTCGACTTCGTGATGACCATGGCGCAGGGCTCGGCCTACATGGCCGGCGCGGGCATGACCCCGGCCCAGATCGACCACTACCAGCACATGCCGGCCTGGATGACCCTGGACTGGGCGGTCGGAGTGTTCGGCGCGTTCGCGGGGTCGGTGCTGATCCTGCTGCGCAACAAACTGGCCTGGCCGGTGCTGGCCGTGTCGCTGGCGGCCTGCCTGCTCAGCGTGGCCTACACCTATGTGCTGACCGACGGCGGCAAGATCATGGGCTCGCAGATGGCGATCACCAGCGCGGTGATCGCTGGGCTGCTGGCGTTTTTCACCTGGTACGCGTGGTAGATGACGCGGCGCGGGGTGCTGCGTTAGGGCTGAGCCGCGACCACTTGCCCCCTACGGATCGCTTCGCGATCGTCTTCCCCCATAGGGGGAAGAGGCTTGGCTGGCGCGGCGCGTCCTCCGCCCCGATGGGGGCGGACAGACCGCGAAGCGGTCAGGTGGGGGCAAGTGAGTGAGCCTAGAAGTTCAGA
>NZ_JBFTZS010000703.1:0-1503 GCF_056406675.1 Caulobacter sp. P1_B12_2
CCGCCGACGGTCTCCATCACGTGCGCTACGGCGCCGCGACGATCGATCTCGACATCAAGAAGGGCCAGCGCGTCCGCCTGTCGGCGCGCGACGGCCTGTTGCGGAGAGCCTGAGCGTGAAGCATCTGATCGCTGTTGTTTGCGGATTGGCGGCCCTGGTGGTCGGCCTGGACGCCCAGGCCACCACGCTGCGCGTCGGAAAGGGCGGGGCCTATGCCAGCGTCCAGGCCGCCGTCGACGCCCTGCCGACCGACGGCGGGACTCTCGAACTGGCGCCCGGCGAATATCGCGAGAAGCTGACCATCGCCAAGCCGAACGTCCGCCTGATCGGCAAGGGCAAGCGGCCGCAGGACGTGGTGCTGGTCTGGAGCGACGGAGCGATCACCGCCGGCGGCACGTTCAAGTCGGCCTCGGTCAACGTCTCGGGCGACGGCTTCCGGGCCCGCAATCTGACGATCCAGAACGACTATCATTTGAAGGACGCCCGTCCGTCGCAAGCCGTGGCGCTGGCGATCACCGCCGACCGGGCGGTGCTGGAAAAGGTGCGCCTGCTGGGCGCCCAGGACACCCTCTACGCGGCCAGTAAGAAGACCGCCCCCAGCCGGCAGTATTTCAAGGACTGCTACGTCGAGGGCCATGTCGACTTCATCTTCGGCGACGCCAAGGCCTTCTTCGACCGCTGCCACATCCATGGCATCGCCCATGAGACGGTGATGATCACGGCCCAGAGCAAGTCCAAGCCGGAACAGGACAGCGCCTACGTCTTCGACCGCTGCCGGATCACCGCCGATCCGAAGGTGGGCGAGCTCTGGTTCGGTCGCGCTTGGCGCGCCTACGCCACCGTCATCTTCATGCGTACCCGCATCGACGCGGCGCTGCAGCCGGAAGGCTGGCGCGAATGGACGCCGGGCAAGACCGACACCCTGGGCACGGCGACCTACGCCGAGTTCGCCTCGACGGGGCAGGGGGCCAGTCCCAAGACCCGCGAGCCCCGCAGCCGCCAATTGACCGCCGAGGAAGCCAAGGCCTGGAGCCGCGACGCCTTCCTGGCCGGTCCCGACGGATGGCGTCCGTGATCGTCCCGTTTCAAGACCTGACCGAAGTTCAAGCCCAGTGAGCCGGACGATGCGCGTAGATCGACGAAGCTTCCTCGCCGCCGGCGGCCTGGGCGTGGCGGCCAGTTGGGCGCCCGGTTTGGCCAACGCCGCCGAGACCGATCCCCTGGCCATCGCCGACGACGGTTGGAGCTTGTGGCTGGACACGGGCGCCGCCTGGGCCGACGACGTCATCCACCTGCCGGGCCGGTTCGACCTGGCCGCCCTGCCGGTCAATCCGCCGACCGGCGGCTGGAGCGCCCTGGCCTCATCCGACGCGGTGACCGTGACCCTGCCGACCACGGTCGAGCAGCACTTCTGGGGCAAGTTCGGCACGCGGCCCTACACCGGCGAGGAATACCGCTACGCCGAGGACGACGACGTGCCGCGCTACGGCGCCTACAAGGGCG
>NZ_JBFTZS010000704.1:0-1498 GCF_056406675.1 Caulobacter sp. P1_B12_2
CGTGCAGGTGCCCGACAGGGCGTAGAGCCCGAAGAAGGCCGCGGTCTTGTCCGGCGGGCACAGGCGGATCAGCAGGGTGCGGCTGGACGCGTACTGGGCGGTGACGAACACCGCGATCAGCAGGCCCAGGCCCAGATAGATCAGCTCGGGCGCGGTGCGGAACAGCGGTCCGTTCCAGATCGGCGCATGGGCGGCCGGATCATAGGACCAGAAATACAGGATCTTCTCGCGCCCCATGCCCAGGCTGCACAGCAGCACCAGCAGCGAGCCGGCGATCTCCAGCTGCACCGCCTTGCGCGGCCCCAGGACGCGGTCGAACCACGGCGCGACCAGGCCGCCGACCACGCCGAAGATGCTCAGCGAGATGCCGTAGGCCAACATTTCCAGCGCGCCCCACTTCATCAGGCCCGCCGCCAGCAACCCGCCGAACACCAGCAGCGCCGTCATGCCGTCGTTGTAGAGCAGGCGTCCGCCCAGATAGAGGGCGATGTCGCGATGGCCGCTCAGATTGCCGAAGATCTCACGCAGCATGGCGACCCCCGACTTCAGGCTCTCCATCCAGCTCCGACCGGTGCGGACGGCGTCGGGGGTCCAAAGGAAGAACGGGATGGCGCCCAGCAGCATCACCGCCGCCGCCATCGGGCCCGAGATCCGGCTGGGCTCGTTCTTGGCCTGGTCCAGGCCGAACAGCGGGGCGTGCGGCACGCCGGGCCAATCGACCTGGCCGGGCAGCACCATGCCCCACAGCATGAAGATCAGCAGGGCCACCGACAGGCCGTTGGCCAGGGCGTAGCCCAGACCGGAGATCAGGGCGGCTCGCCCCGGAACGGCGCCGGCGGCGCGGCCCAGCAGCGAATTGCTCAGCACGTCGCCCCAGTTATAGGCCACCCCCAGCGCCACCAGCAGGGTGCTGGTCACCATCAGCGGCAGGCCGCCCGCGGGCATGGCCCACCACAGGGCCAGCAGCGCCGGGACCATCACCGCCAGGGTGACGCCCAGCATCGGCTTGCGGGGGCCGTACTGCTCGATCATCGCCCCCAGGAACGGCGCGGTCAGGGCGGTCAGCAGGCCGTAGGCCGTCGAGATGTTGGCCACCACCGCCTGACCCTGGACCGGATCGCCGACCAGCACCCGCGAGAAGTAGGGCGAGAAGATGTAGATGGTGATCAGGATCACATAGGGGTCGCGCGCGCCCTGCTGCAGGATCCAGGCGAGCGCACCGCGCGACAGGCCGGACTTCAGCGGGGCGACGGGCTCGCCCGCTGCTGGGACCGCCGCGGCGGCCGAGAACTCACTCATGCGGTTCCACCCTATGGAGCCGCCCTCTGACGTGGCGGCTTTGATGGAGCGTGGCGTTGAAACGAGCGTTTGTCACGCCCTCTTCACCACCCTTCCCACCGTCATCCCGGGCCTTGTGCCCGGGATCCCTGGTTCAGCCGACGGTGAAGCGCCTTGGCGCGCTGGCGCGCCACACCCCTTCCCTTGCGGCGGACAGAGG
>NZ_JBFTZS010000705.1:0-1496 GCF_056406675.1 Caulobacter sp. P1_B12_2
GGCGGGAAGAACACCTCGATCCTGGTCAAGATGCCGGCCGGGGTCGGCGAGCTGATCAAGGCCAAGGGCGACCAGAACTGGGGTTTCTGGACCGAGGCCGAGCCGCACTTGAATGACCGCAAGCTCTGGTGGCCGCGCGGCAAGGGCCTGGGCGGCAGCTCGGCGATCAACGGCATGATCTATATCCGCGGCCACGCGCGCGACTACGACCAGTGGCGGCAGATGGGGCTGTCGGGCTGGTCGTATGCCGAGGTCCTGCCCTACTTCAAGCGCTCGGAAAGCCACCACGCCGGCGGCGACGCCTATCACGGCGAGGCCGGGCCGCTGCACGTGTCGGGCGGCGAGTCCAAGAGCCCGTTCTATCCGGCCCTGATCGAGGCCGGCCGCCAGGCGGGCCACGYGGTGACCAAGGACTTCAACGGCTACCAGCAGGAGGGCTTTGGCCCCTACGACCTGACCATCCGCGACGGCAAGCGCTGGAGCGCGGCGGCCGCCTATCTGACGGCGGCCCTGACCCGGCCGAACCTGACCTGCGTGACCGAGGCGCGCACCACCCGCATCCTGGTCGAGAACGGCAAGGCGATCGGCGTGGAGTATGTGGTCGGGACCAGCCCGGAGCGCGTGGTCGCCCATGCCGACGCCGAGGTGCTGCTCAGCGCCGGCGCCGTGCAGTCGCCGCACATCCTGCAGCTCTCGGGGATCGGCGATCCGGACGAGCTGAGGGCCCAAGGCATCGCGGTGACCCACGCGGCCAAGGGCGTCGGCGCCAACCTGCAGGACCATCTCGACGTCTGCCTGTCGTGGACCACCCGGAATCTGACCACCGCCTATTCGGCCAACAAGGGCCTGAAGAAGCTGGGCACCGGCCTGTCCTACATGCTGCTGGGCAAGGGCCTGGGCCGGCAGCAGTTCCTGGAGAGCGGCGCGTTCCTGAAGTCGCGGCCCGACCTGGACCGTCCCGACCTGCAGATCCACGGCGTGCTGGCGATCATGCAGGACCACGGCAAGACCCAGGTCGAGAAGGACGGCTTCACCCTGCACGTTTGTCAGCTTAGACCCGAGAGTCGCGGAAAGGTCGGCCTGCGCTCGGCTGATCCGTTCGACGATCCGACCATCCTGGGCAACTATCTGGCGACCGAGGAAGACCGTCGCGCCATCCGCGAGGGCGTGAAGATCGCCCGCGAGGTGGTGGCCCAGTCCGCCTTCGATCCCTATCGCGACGCCGAATACGCGCCGGGCGCAGACATCAAGAGCGACGCCGACCTCGACGCCTGGATCCGCGCCAAGGCCGAGACCATCTACCACCCGGTCGGCACCTGCCGGATGGGCGCGGCGGGCGACCCGCTGGCCGTGGTCGACGACCAGCTGCGCGTGCAGGGGATCGCCGGCCTGCGGGTGATCGACGCCTCGGTCATGCCCACCCTGATCGGCGGCAACACCAACGCGCCCACGATCATGATCGCCGAACGGGCCTCGGACCTGCTCCTGGGCAAGAC
>NZ_JBFTZS010000706.1:0-1494 GCF_056406675.1 Caulobacter sp. P1_B12_2
CACCGCGGACCTGGCAACAGGGACGGCATGGCAAGCCCCGCCTGGAGCAAGACCGAATAGGGACCCCGCGCCGGCCTCGCGTCGGATAGGCCGTCACTGGCTGAGAGGGTCCGGGTAGGTCGCGAGAACCGTCCAGCGATGGACGGTCCAGAGGAATGGCCGTCTCGCGGTCGTCTTTCTTTCGGGAGGGGCGGACGTCAGACAGAACCCGGCTTACAGACCATCTGGTCCATTTACCCCCGCATCGGGGGGCGCGAAAAGTGGGTTTCAGCCCCACTTCTCCCCAAGACATCGACAGCGCGACCATGCGTTCCCTTGTCCGCAAGGCGCTTGCGCAGAGTCTAGCGGCCGCGAAATCTTAACAGGTTCCATGTATGTTCTGTTGATAGATTCTAGCGGTCTGTGAAAGGCCCTCGCGACACCTTTGTTTTGACGGCCAAACGGCCGTTGGTGTCATTGTATCCCAGTCAATCCCATGTTAACCCACTTCTGCCGGAGCGATCATGGCAGGGCGTCCGGCGGCGGGCTTTGAACAGGGGTAGGCGGGGTGTTTCTCTCGACGTTCGAGAAGCAGCTGGACAGCAAGCGGCGCATCGTCGTGCCGCAGSACTTCCGCGCCGCGCTCTCGGGTCCGTTCGACGGGGTCTTCTGCTTTCCCTCCATCGAGGCTGATTGCCTCGAGGCTGGCGGAAAAAGCCTGTTCGACCGTTACCAGGGCGTGATCGACGAGCTGCCGTTCGGCGATCCCCTGCGTTCGGCCCTCGAAACCAGCGTCCTGGGCGGCATGGCGCGGCTGTCGTTCGACACCGCCGGCCGCATCACGCTTCCCGACACCCTGTGCGAGATGTTCGGCCTGACCGACTGGGTCGCGGTGGTCGGCCTGGGCGAGCGTTTCCAGATCTGGTCGCGCGAGGCCTTCCAGGCTCATCGCGCCGCCCAGCGCGAACTGGCTCGCGACGGCCTGGCCGCGATGCGTGGCCAGCAGCGCACGGCGCGGATCGGTGGTGCGGCATGAACGAACTCGAAGATGTCCGGGAGCCCGGTGCTCCGCACGTCTCCGTCCTGCTGGGCGAAGTGGTCGGCGCGCTGGCGAGCGGCCCCGGCGACATGGTCATCGACGGTACTTTCGGGGCCGGCGGCTACACCCGCGCCATCCTCGCCACGGGCGCTTCGGTCACGGCCTTCGACCGCGATCCCAGCGTCGCTCGCTTCACCGCCGAGTTCACCGCGACGGATGGTCGCTTTCGGCTGATTCAGGACCGCTTCTCTCAAATCACCGAGTATCTGGAGGATGCGTCGGTCGACGGCGTCACCCTGGATCTTGGCGTTTCTTCCATGCAGCTCGACGAGGCTGAGCGCGGCTTTTCCTTCATGCGCGACGGTCCGCTGGACATGCGCATGGGCGCCGACGGCCCGACCGCCGCCGATCTGGTCAACGAGCTGGATCAGGTCGAGCTGGCCCGCATCCTCTATGTCTACGGCGAGGAGCACGCC
>NZ_JBFTZS010000707.1:0-1485 GCF_056406675.1 Caulobacter sp. P1_B12_2
CCCCTGCCCTTGCGGCGGATAGAGAGGTTCCCGCCACAAGGGCGGGAATGACGGCTGTAGAGAGAGAAGAACCTTTTCAGGCGCCCCGCCGACTACATCCCATGATCCCCATGCCCTCCCGGCCCATGCGCCTCGGCCGTGCCCCCCAGGCCGTCCGGAATGCCGATGCTGACATTGGCCATCATGCCCTGGTCCTCGTGGTCGAGGATGTGGCAGTGCAGGACGTATTCGCCGATGTAGCGCTCGTACCGGGTGCGAGTGACGATGTGGTAGTCCTGCTTGACGAACAGGGTGTCCTTCCACTGGTCGATCACCCCGGCATAGTCAGGGTCGAAGTCCGGCGTGCCGGGGTCGGTCACGGGCTTGCCGGCCTTGTTGACCACGCTGACCACCTGGAACGGATTGACGTGGATGTGGAACGGATGTGAGGCGAACTTCGAGGTCAGCCGCCACTCCTGCACGTCGCCGATATTGGCCGTGCGGTCGATCCGCGAGGGCACGTAGGGGCCGCTCTTGTCCGGCGGCAGGGCCGGGTTGAGCACCTCGAACGTGGTCCTCGGCTTGGCGTTGATGTCGATGTTGAAGGCCAGCTCCTGAGGCGGTGCGTTGAGCTCTTCCTTGGCGATCGTCGGATGCCAGACGAATTTCGACAGGGCCAGGTCGTTGTTGAGGTCGCGGACCACCACGGCCTTGACCCGCTGATCCGGTACGTTGCGCTCGGCGGCGGCGATCAGCAGGGCCTTCAGCGCCTTGTCCGGATCGCCGGCCGGCGCGCCGTGTTCGACCACCGCGACGCCCAGCAGCTTGATGGGCTCGGGCGCCTGGGACGGGCTGCCCAGGGCGTTGCTGGCCCCGTCGACGATGCAGTAGTTCCCGCCGGTCGGGAAATGGACCACCAGGTCGGCGCGGTAGCCTGGCTGCAGGCGCGTCTCGCTGGTGCGGAACACCTTCGACCGGGTCAGGCCGTCCAGCGCCACCTCCCACATCGGCAGGGCCTCGCCGGCGCACCAGGTGCGCATGAAGGCCGCCTGGTCCTTGGCGGGCACGGTGTTCCAGTCGGGCGCGCCGGCCTTCATCAGGAACAGCCGGAAATTGACCGCCTCGCGGACGCCGCCGTGAATCAGCCGCCAGCGCTCGAACCGGCCGGCGCGCAGACCCGTGACCCCGGGCTGGACCCTCCCGTTGATCGAGGTGAAGCGGCCCGAATTGTTCCAGCTGGCGCTGGGGCTCAGCTGCTGGGCGTAGTCGCGGATCTCGCCGGTCTGGCCGGTGTTGCAAACCCAGGGCTGGCCGCCCGGACCCGGCGACTTCTGGATCTTCCCGTCGGCGTCGAAGCAGGCGTACTGCACCTGCTGGAACATCAGCACCTTGTCGGGGAAGGCCGTCCCTTGCGCGTCCTGCAGCAGCACGTCGATGTCGCCGGGGGTGGTGGCGGTCGGGGCGCGGTCGTCCTTGATGATCAGGGCGCCGTCCATGCCGCTGGAC
>NZ_JBFTZS010000708.1:0-1471 GCF_056406675.1 Caulobacter sp. P1_B12_2
AATGGCGCGGGCGATCTCGTAGACCCGGCGGTTGAAGGGCGAGACGACGTCGAGGTCCAGCTCGACATCGACCAGGTCGTCGCGACCGCCGGCTAGCAGGTCGTTGATCCGCTCGATCGTGCGCTGGATCGACGGCGGCGGCGGGGAGGCCTCGACCGCGTCCGGATAGCGGCGGCGCAGGCGGTCCCAGGCGGCGCCGGGCGCGGCCTCCGGCAGCTGGGCTCCGACCAGGCCGTGCTCGTTCCAGGCCAGGCCGCACAGTCCGATCGGCGTCTCGAAGAGGGTGAAGCCCTGGGTCATGGGGGGAATATAGCAGCGGGACGCGACTGTTGGAGGGGACTTGCGGCTTTGGAGTCCGTTATCCGCGATCGTGGTCGCCAGCGAGGGGGCGTCAAGCCGCGCTGGCCGAGGGCCGCACGGTCGCCGCCAGGCGCAACCGCAGTTCGCACAGCCCCAGGAAGCCCAGGCCGACGCCCAGCGCCAGGGCCAGCGGGTCCAGACCAACCGGGGTCAGGCGGACGTCCAGCGGCAACAGGCGCACCCCGACGCCGGCGACCGTCAGCGTCGAGTCGCCCGTCGAAACGGCGCGCCACAGCAGCAGGGCGGCGTTGGCCAGGATGAGGGCGCACAGCACCCAGCGCAGGGCCGCGACGCGGGCCGGCCGTCCCGGCGAAGGGGGACGCGGCCCGCCCACGCCGCCTTGGGCCAGATAAGCGCCGCCGTCCAGCACGGCGTTGACCAGCCACAACACCAAGGCGGGCAGCCAGGCGGCGAGGTGGAGGCGATGGTCGGCCAGCAGGGAGACGACGACGGCCAGGATCAGGTAGGCGACGGCGAAGCCGAGGCTCCACAGCACGGTCGCGCGTCGATCCGTTCTGACGTCCATGCCGGCGCTCCAGCCCAAGGTTGAGCCAGAATAGTCAGGACATGCGCGCGGCGCCAACGCCGGGGCCGGGAAAGCTTTCAATCTCCACCATTCCTGACCTAGATTTCCGGTTCTTGCTGTCCTGGAGATCGCCTTGCGCACCCTGACCCTCGCCGCCCTGTTCGCGGTCTCCAGCCTGGCCACCGCCACCGCCGGCGACATCCTGATCCACGGCGGGCCGATCCACACCGGCGTCGCCGCCGCGCCGACCGCCCAGGCCGTGCTGATCCGCGACGACCGCATCGCCTTCGTCGGCGACCTGGCCGCCGCCCAGGCCAAGGCCGCCAAGGGCGCCCGCGACATCGACCTGAAGGGCGCGGCGGCCTTTCCGGGCTTCGTCGACGCCCACGCCCACCTGACCGGCATCGGCCTGCGCGAGCTGACCCTGAACCTGGACCAGACCGACTCGGTCGAGAGCCTGGTCGCCGCGGTGAAGGCCTATGCCGCGACCCATCCCGACGGCCCRATCTTCGGTCGCGGCTGGATCGAGACCCACTGGCCCGAGAAGCGCTTCCCCAACCGCGCCGACCTGGACCGCGCCGCGCC
>NZ_JBFTZS010000709.1:0-1457 GCF_056406675.1 Caulobacter sp. P1_B12_2
GCTGAAGGCGCGCAAGCTGAGCGACGCCGACATCCGCCGCCTAGGGCCGATGGTGATGCAGAGCTTCACCCCGTCCCAGGCTCCCGTGCTGAACCAGCTGGCCCGCCACTACGCTGTCAGCGACGCCTGGCACGCCTCCGTGCCGTCGCAGACCAATCCCAACCGCGCGTTCCTGATGTGCGGCACCTCGAACGGCATGATCAACAACGGCGATCTGGAGACCGATCCGCGCGCCAAGGAGATCCAGCGTATCGTCGGCATGGCGATCGGCGACGACCGGGTCGACGCGCCGACGATCTTCAACGCCCTGGAAACGGCGGGGGCCGACTGGAACGTCTTCTACGAGACCAGCTAYCTGCCGCAGAAGATCTCGACCCTGCTGCGCGAGGTCACGACCATCGCCCGCTGGGTCCCGGGGCTCCGCGAGATCTTCAACGCCCTGTCGCCCTACACAGACTACCTGCAAGGCCTGACCTCGGGCGCCCTGGACTCCTGCTACACTTGGCGCCTGTTCCCGCAGATCAGGGACAAGATCCCGGGCGCGCCCGGCCGCTTCCACAAGACCGCCGCCTTCCACCACATGGCGCGCACCGGTCATCTGCCGAAGTTCAGCTATATCGAACCCTTCTGGTCGATCTCCCACAGCACCGTCGACAACCGCTACTACGAGAACCTGTTCTCGGCCCTGGGCAACGACTACCACCCGCCCGGCAGCGTCCTGGCCGGCGAACAGCTGGTGAAGGAGGTCTATTCCAGCCTGATCGCCAACAAGGCGACCTGGGAAAAGACCCTGCTGCTGATCACCTTCGACGAGTTCGTGGGCTCGTTCGACCACCAGACCGCCGACCTGAAGCCCGGCAAGGTCAAGCCGCCGTGGGGCGCGGGCAAGCCGCCCTACCAGAACAAGGCCGGCTTCAAGTTCGACCGCCTGGGCGCGCGGGTGCCGACCATCGTGGTCTCGCCCTACGTCCAGAAGGGGTCGGTGTTCCGCTCGAAGACCGACACGCCCTTCGACCACGCCTCGGTGATCGCCACGATGCTGGAGAAGGTCAAACGTCCGGACCTAGCGCCCCAGTTCGGCGAGCGGGTCAAGAACGCGCCCAGCTTCAGCCACGCGGTGACCCTGACCACGCCGCGCACCGATGCGGTGCTGCCGTTCGTCGACGTCCAGCGCAGGAACGGCGACCCGGTGCTGTACGGCCAGACCTTCCATCTCAAGAACCAGCACGGCGTGTACCTGGCCCCCGCCTACTGCACGCTGAAGGTGGGCGGCGGCGGTTCGGTGTTCTCCAAGGCGATCATGGACCTCTTGGTGGCGTTCGACATCGCCGCATATTTTCCGAGGATGGACAACACCAAGGCGCCGGTGTCGTTCGTCACGACCCTGCCTGATCCGACGGCCCAGATCACCGACCACTCGCTGGTTCTGCTGGTCTCGCGCGAGCCCGGCCCCGGGG
>NZ_JBFTZS010000710.1:0-1447 GCF_056406675.1 Caulobacter sp. P1_B12_2
AGAGGTCACGCCGCCCACCGCCGGGCGGCTGCCGCCCACGGCCACCACGAACACCAGCATGTAGAGCAAGGTCGTCACCACCGGGGCGGCGACGGTCTGGGTGCCCACCTTCCAGAAGCGGCGGATCTCGCGCTGGTACAGGGTGAAGAACCCGCTCCAGTTCCAGCCGTGATAGTCGCGCGGCTGCGGGGGGATGACGGCGTCCGTCACGTCTTTCATGAGCCTGGCGTCCTGGGGGGTCTTGGCAAACTGCCTGCGCATGTGCGCCCGAGGCGGTTCCGGCGCAAGCGGCGCTCCGACAGAATCAATATGTTGTTTCTGTGGACAGAGCGTATGGCGCCTATTGTGTGTTTTRACGTATTCTTTACACTATCTGGTAGGCGAGCGGCCGGCGGGGCCGTTCGTACACCAGATGTAGAGGTCGAGGCGAGTCGGGGAAACCCGCTTCGGACTCTTTTTTAAGGCGGAGATGGGCAATGAGCTGGACTGACGAACGGGTCACCACCTTGAAGAAGCTTTGGCTGGACGGCCTGTCCGCCAGTCAGATCGCCAAACAGCTCGGCGGCGTCACGCGCAACGCCGTGATCGGCAAGGTGCACCGYCTGGGCCTGTCGGGCCGCGCGGCCCCCTCGCAACCGGCGCGCCCGGCCTTCAAGGCCCCGCGTCCGGCGCGTCCGGCCGCTACGACGATGCCCTCGGCGCCGCGCCGGGTGATCGCCGCCGAGCCGGCGGCCCTCCCGGCCGTGGCCCAGCAGCCTTCGGTCCCGGCGTTCCGCGCCGAGGAGCCGGGTTCGGCCACCGTGCTGACCCTGGGCGCCCACATGTGCAAGTGGCCGATCGGCGATCCGTCGACCGACGGCTTCACCTTCTGCGGCCGCCGGTCGTCGGAAGGCCCCTATTGCGGCGAACACGCCCGCATCGCCTACCAGCCGCAGCAGACCAAGAAGAAGGCCGGCGCCACCGAACTGGCCCGCTCGCTGCGCCGCTACATCTAGTCCCCACGCCCGTGGGGCCGCCCTCGTCCCTGGAAGCGCGAGCTTCGGGACCTGGGATGCCGGGTCGGCGGTAGGAATTCTCGCGCCCCTAGTCCTCGGGACAAAGGCGCTTCGAGGATTTCGGCCTCACGGCGAGGACTGGAAAAGATCCCGGACGGCTGAGGGGCCGCTCCGGGATTTTTGCGTTTTGGCGGGGACATGCTCTCAAGGCGGAATGCGCCTTTCCTTCACCCTGTCCCGGAGGGGAGAGGGTTTCGAGCGGCTTACGCTCAACGTAGGGCGAACAAACCCCGGCGATTTCAACGCCCTGAACTTTCTCGACCCGATCTTGTCCCCACTCTCCAAACCGSSCGTATCCTTRWCTCACCTCGACGCRGGGAAAGGGCGCATGGCCAGCGACCGATGCGGCGGCGGGGGGCGATCGAGCGGGAAGCTCTGTCGGCGATCTGGTC
>NZ_JBFTZS010000711.1:0-1413 GCF_056406675.1 Caulobacter sp. P1_B12_2
GGTCGACGGCGGCGTCCTCGGTCATCGGCGACACCAGCATCATGGTGTGGAAGGGCGCGATCAGCACCCCTCGGTTGATCAGCCACAGATGAAGCGCATGCAGCAGGTCAGCGTCCAGCGCCTCGCGCATCACGGCGGCGTTTTTCGGGGGCGAGGGCGCGAACACCAGCTCGACCCGCGCCCCGACATGGACCACCGACCACGGCAAGCCGCGCACGGCGATCATGCCGCGCAGCTGCTCCACCAGCCGCTCGGCGCCGGCCAGCATCCGGGCGTAGGCGGCGTCGGTCATCACTTCGGACAGCATGGCCCGCATGGCCGCCAGGGCCAGGGCGTTGCCCGACAGGGTGGTGCCGATCCCCGACTGGCCGGGCCCGACCCGGGCGGCGGCCGCGTCCATGCGCTCGGACAACTCGGCCGTCACGCCCCAGACCGCGGCCGGCACGCCGCCGGCTATGGCCTTGCCGACCACCAGCATGTCCGGCTCCAGGCCGTGGGCGCGGGCGTAGCCGCCGGGGGCGGTCGAGATCGTGTGGGTCTCGTCGATGACCAGCAGGGTCCCGGCCTGGCGCGTCAGGTCGCGCATCACCTGCAGGAAGCCCGGTTGCGGCAGGATCATCCCGCAATTGGTCATGGCCGGCTCGGCCAGCAGGGCGGCGACGTCGCCGGGGGCCAGGGCGATAGCCAGGGCCTCGGGATCGTTGAACGGCACGACGCGGGTGGTGGCCGTCATGTCGTGGACCTGGCCCAGCAGGCCGGGCTTCATCACCGGTTGGCCGTCTTTCAGGACCACAAAGGCGTCCTCGACCATGCCGTGATAGCAGCCGTCGAACACCAGGATCACCGGCCGCTGGGTCACCGCCCGCGCCCAGCGGATCGCGGCGCGGTTGGCGTCGCTGGCCGTGGTCGCCATCTGCCACAGCGGCAGGCCGAACCGCTCGGCCAGCAGCCGGCCGACGATCACCGCGCTGGGCGTCGGCAGCATGAAGCCCGTGCCGCGCTTGGCCTGATCGGCGATGGCCCGGGCGACCGCCTCCTGGCCGTGGCCGAACATGGCCGGCGTGTCGGCCAGGCAGAAGTCGTCGTACAGCAGCCCGTCGATGTCGGTGATCTGGGCGCCCACGCCCTGGGCCGCGAAGATCGGACACGGACTGGCCCAGTCGGTCATCCAATGCATCGGCGCCCCGCCCCGCCAGACGTCCGCCGACTGCCGCGACATGGCGCACGAGCGGGGGTGCTCGGCGACGAACCGCCGGGCCTCGTCCTGGATCAGGTCGGAGAGGATCGGGGCGTTGGCGGGCTTGGGGGTCATGGGGGAGAGCCCTTGCCCATGACATCCATCAAATTTTCAGCCGTCATTCCCGCCCTTGTGGCGGGAACCCCTGGTTCAGCTGACGGTGAAGCGCCTTGGCG
>NZ_JBFTZS010000712.1:0-1395 GCF_056406675.1 Caulobacter sp. P1_B12_2
GCCAGCAGGAATTCGGGAAAGCCGGCCATGCGGAACAGGCCCGCGGCGTGGGCCGACCAGCCCACCGCCACGGCGGCGCAGCCTGATCCTCGAATACACCCTGGTCTGCGCCGCCGTGGCGGTGGGCTGGTCGGCCCACGC
Source organism: Caulobacter sp. P1_B12_2 (assembly GCF_056406675.1). Taxonomy (NCBI): domain Bacteria; kingdom Pseudomonadati; phylum Pseudomonadota; class Alphaproteobacteria; order Caulobacterales; family Caulobacteraceae; genus Caulobacter; species Caulobacter sp. P1_B12_2. The sequence goes on from NZ_JBFTZS010000712.1 coordinate 142, forward strand.
CGCGGGCCTGTTCCGCATGGCCGGCTTTCCCGAATTCCTGCTGGCCGGTCCGCATGTGGTGCTGGCGGACGGCACCCGCGGTCTGGTCAACCTGCCGGCGGTGATCATCTCCTTCGCCGTCGCGGGGCTGCTGGCCCTGGGCACCAAGGAGAGCGCCACGGTCAACATGGTCCTGGTGGTCATCAAGATCTCCGCCCTGGCGGTGTTCGTGGCCCTGTGCCTGCCGGCCTTCGACGCCAGCCACTTCACGCCGTTCATGCCGCAGGGCTTCGTCGCCCATGTCGTCGAAGGGGGCGCGGGCCCGGACGGGATCAAGGTCGGGGTGATGGCCGCCGCCAGCCTGATCTTCTTCGCCTTCTACGGCTTCGACGCGGTGTCGACCGCCGCCGAGGAGACCAAGAACCCCAAGCGCGACCTGACCATCGGCATCGTCGGCTCGATGCTGATCTGCACCCTGATCTACATGGTCGTGGCCGCTGTCGCGATCGGCGCCTCGCGGGCCGAGGTGTTCTCCAAGAGCGAGGCCCCGCTGGTCTTCATCCTGGAAACCCTGAAGCAGCCGCGGATGGCCCAGTTGGTGGCCCTGGCGGCGGTGGTCGCCCTGCCGACCGTGATCCTGGCCTTCATGTACGGCCAGAGCCGGATCTTCTTCGTCATGGCCCGCGACGGCCTGCTGCCCGCCGGCCTGGCGCGGGTCAACGCCAAGACCGGCACCCCGGTGCTGATGACCCTGCTGACCGGCGCCCTGTCGGCCCTGCTGTCGGGCCTGCTGTCGCTGAAGGACATCGCCGAGCTGGCCAACGCCGGCACCCTGGCGGCGTTCATCGCCGTGGGCCTGTCGGTGATCATCCTGCGCCGGCGCGAACCGAACCGGCCGCGGGTGTTCTCCACGCCGCTGTGGCAATTGGTGGCGCCCGGCGCCATCCTGGGCTGCCTGTATCTGTTCTACAGCCTGCCGGCCAAGACCCAGCTCTACTTCCTGTACGCCCACCTGATCGGGGCGGCGGTGTACCTGCTGTACGGGGTGCGACGCAGCGCCCTGGCGCGGACCGAGGCCGAAAGGGTGTAAACCGCTCGCGACATGACCCTGGGGGTGACTTTGCGGCGCTTCGTTCGATCTGGACTGTGCGGCCCGGCGTTCTGGGTGCTGTTCGCCGCGATCCCGCTGGTGGCGTGCGGCGGGGGCGGCGGGGGCGGGGGACCCTCGCCAGGCGTCATGACGCCGGATCCGCCCCCACCACCACCGCCACCGCC
>NZ_JBFTZS010000713.1:0-1394 GCF_056406675.1 Caulobacter sp. P1_B12_2
GGCCAAGGCGGACGTGTTGATCGAGCAGTACGTGGCCGCCGGCTTCCGCAAGATCCACGCCGACTGCTCCATGTCGTGCGCCGACGATCCGACGCCCTTGCCCGAAGACACCGTCGCCCGCCGCGCCGCGCGCCTGATCAGCATCGCCGAAGCCACGCAAAGGCGCGCCGGCGGCGAGCCTTGCGTCTACGTCATCGGCACCGAGGTGCCCGTGCCCGGCGGCGCGGCCGAGGACCTGCCTGAGCTTGAAGTGACGACGCCGGAAGCGGCGCTCAAGACGATCGAGGCCCACCGCGCCATCTTCGCGGCGGAGGGGCTTTCGGACGCGTGGCCGCGCGTCATCGCCGCCGTGGTGCAGCCGGGCGTCGAATTCGACCACCATAAGGTCATCGACTACGACCGCGGCAAGGCGGTGGCCTTGAGCCACGCGCTCGACGACCAACCGCATATCGTCTTCGAGGCCCATTCGACCGACTATCAGACGCCCAAGGCGCTGAAGGCCCTGGTCGAGGACCATTTCGCGATCCTCAAGGTCGGGCCGGGCGTCACCTTCGCGCTGCGCGAGGCCTTCTGGGCGCTGGACGCCATCGAGCGCGAATGGATCGGCGAGGACCGCGCTTCGCGCTTCCGCCACATCGCCATCGAGCGCATGCGGGCAGATCCGCGCAACTGGGGCAAATATTATCACGCCACCGGCGCGGAGCTGCAGTTCGACCTCCAGTACAGTCTCTCCGATCGGATACGCTATTACTGGCCCGACCCGCAGATCACCGCGGCGCAGGAGGTGATGTTCGCCAACCTTGCCGAAAATCCGCCGCCCCTGGCGCTGATCAGCCAGTACCTGCCGGAGGCCTACGCGGCCGTCCGCAACGCTGCCCTGACGCCCAGTCCCGCCAATCTGGTGATCGCCCATATCGGCGCGACGCTGGAGGCCTATCGCGCGGCCTCTACCGCTGAGCCGGAGTTTGCTTATGTCTGATATCACCCATCTGGGTCTCACCGAGTCCGCGCTGGCTCAGCTGGGCGGCCTGTGGACCGCGCGCGAGATCGCGCAGCAACCGGCCATGCTGCGCGAGACCCAAGCGCTTCTGACGGCCCGCCGGGTCGAAATCGAAGCCTTTCTCAAGCCGCTTCTGGCCCTGCCCACGCTGCGCGTCATCCTGACCGGCGCGGGGACCTCGGCCTTTATCGGTGAATGCCTGGCGCCTGTGCTGGCGACGCGGCTTGGCCGCCGGGTCGAAGCGATTCCGACGACGGATCTCGTCTGCGCGCCGCAGCTCTATTTCGAAGCCGACACGCCGACCGTGCTCGTCTCCTTCGGGCGTTCGGGCAACAGTCCCGAGAGCGTGGCGGCCGTCGAGCTGGCCGACCGACTGGTCAAGGACGTGCATCAC
>NZ_JBFTZS010000714.1:0-1389 GCF_056406675.1 Caulobacter sp. P1_B12_2
CCATCTGGGTCCCGGCATTCGCCGGGATGAGCGGATCAAAATTCAGGCGTTGAGGTTCAGGTTGACGAACAGGTCCCGCCAGGTCGGATTGTCCGCCTCGATCAGCATCAGCTTCCAGGAGCGCCGCCACTCCTTGATCCGCCGTTCGCGTCGAAATGCGTCCTCGCGGGTCTCGAACGTCTCGTACCAGACCAAGATCGTGCAGCCGTACTTCGCCGTGAATCCGTCGCGGAGATATCCACGATGCTTCGATCCGACGTGACAAATCATCGGTGGAGCCGATGTACAGCGTGCCGTTCCGCCGGCTGGCTACGATGTAGGTGTAGAAGGCCATGCAGCATTTCCCCACCGCTCGCGCTATGGGGAAAGCTTAGAAACCGACGTTTTGGTTTGACGTCCCCTACACCATCACCGGCGTCAGCGGCGGTTCGCCGTAGCGGTTCTCGCCGGTCTGGCCCTGCGCGACGCCCACCCACAGGGTGAAGGCGGCGGCCGAGAAGAAGGCGATGGCGACGCTGACCAGCAGGCCGCCGACGCCGGCCAGGGCGGCCCAGTCGGTGTCGGTGTTGGTGATCTCGCCCAGGATGGCGCTGATCCCGATCGACATGGCCGAGCCGATGATCAGCACCGGTCCCAGGATGATGGGGACCAGTTGCCACCAGCCGCTGCGGCCCATGTCATGCAGCCGTTTCGTGCAGAGGCAGACCCAGGCGAAGATCGCCACGATGGCGACGACTTGCCCGATCAGCGGGATCCAGCCAGCCACCACGTGGGCGCCCAGCAGCATCAGCCAGCCGATCCAGAACGCCTGACGGCCGATACGGCCCTCGGCGGAGAAGAACAGCGATTTCCAGTCCATTTCCAGCTCCCAATCTTGAGGAAGAGATTAGGACCGGCGACCACGCGGCTGAAGTGAATTGCAAGTCATGACGCGGGTTTAACCTAGCGTGACTTGAACCCTCTCCCAGCGGGAGAGGGCGGGGCCCGCGCTCGAAGAGCGTGGGAGGGTGAGGGGTTACGCCCTCGCCGATTGCACGCGAGCGCCCTGCYGGCACGCCGKCCGACGYCTTCACCCCTCACCCTCCCATGCTGCGCATGGGCCCCTCCGTCTCCCCTCCGGGAGAGGGCATCACAAGGACATCCCCATGACCGCGTTCCACGACACGCGCCTGCCCGCGCGGCTGGCGTTCGGCTGCACCGGCGGGGTCGAGCGGCGGACCCAGGTGACGACCCTGGGCTCGGGCTTCGAGCGGCGGTCGAGCCCCTGGGCCCAGGGGCGGCGGCGCTACCTGATCGGCACGGCGGTGCGGCCGCTGGACGACGCGGCCGAACTGGTCGCCTTCTTCGAGGCGCGGCGCGGGCGGCTGCACGGCTTCCGCTTCCGCGACC
>NZ_JBFTZS010000715.1:0-1385 GCF_056406675.1 Caulobacter sp. P1_B12_2
GTGCGGCTCGTTGCGGCCGACCGTGTCGATGCGCAGGGCGTCGTTCTGGTAGCTCTTGGCCAGTTGCACGATCTCGCGCGCCAGGGTGGCCGAGAACAGCAGGGTGCGGCGCTCGCTGGGCGCGGCGTCGAGGATGAATTCGAGGTCTTCGCGGAAGCCCATGTCGAGCATCTCGTCGGCCTCGTCGAGGACGGCGACCTTCAGCTCCGACAGGTCCAGGTGGCCGCGCTCGATGTGGTCGCGCAGGCGGCCGGGAGTGCCGACCACGATGTGGGCGCCGAAGTTCAGGGCGCGCTGCTCGCGACGCGCGTCCATGCCGCCCACGCAGTTGACGACCACGGCGCCGGCGTCGGCGTACAGCCACGTCAGCTCGCGATTGACCTGGATGGCCRGTTCGCGGGTCGGGGCGATGACTAGGCACATCGGGGCGCCGGCCTTGGAGAACTTCTCGGCGTCGCCGAGCAGGGTGGTGGCGGCGGCGAGACCGAAGGCGACGGTCTTGCCCGAGCCGGTCTGGGCGCTGACCAGCAGGTCGCGGCCCTCGGCGTCGGCTTCCAGCACGGCGGCCTGGACGGGGGTGGGCTCAAGGTAACCTTGAGCGGCAAGAGCCCGCTCAAGAGCGGGGTGGGAGGCGGGGAAGGGCATACAGGTCCAATTCGGTTCAAGCGGACGGCACACACACACGTGCGGCCCGCACCACGACCAAATACGACCCCCAAACGGACCGTGTTCTTGGTCAATATCTTCAGAGAATAGACCGTTTTCGTCCGGATGCCGATAAGGGCGGGGCGAAAGGGGTCTGATGGGCGGCCTAAGGAGGCCAAAATCGACTCAAATGCAAGGCCGGGCATGCATTATTGCTCTGGTGCGGCTGTTTGGCCGCACGAAGCCGCGGCGTATTTCAGATCGCCGCTAGGCGCTCTCCTGAGCTGGATAGAGCGCCAATCTCCGGCATGCAGCTAGAGTGTAAATTTCCCTAAGGTGTGGATTCTGACATTACTGTCAATTTGCGCGATAAATGGTCAATCGAAAACTATTGATCTGATCAACTAAGTTGACTGGCTAATATGTCGCACCCTTACATCAATAGAAACCTGGTAATTAAGGAATGTTAACTGAAAGCGTTAAGCTTAGGCGTGCGCGATCGCCGTAGCCTGAGCGCTATTTAGTGTGAAGGATTTCAGGCGTGTCAGAGTCAGTGGCGTTTTCGGACATGGTTCCGACCAGCATCATCCACGTTTCAGCGGGCGCGGCGGCGGGAGGGGATGGAAGTTCCGATCACCCGTACGCGACAATCCAGGCGGCGGTTAACGTGGCCAAACCCGGTACGGCGATCTACGTGCATGCGGGCACATATGTGGAGAGCGTGAAGATCCCTCACACCG
>NZ_JBFTZS010000716.1:0-1382 GCF_056406675.1 Caulobacter sp. P1_B12_2
CCCATAGGGGGCGGAGGACGCTTTCCGCCGACGACGACGGCGCGCCTCTTCCCCCTCTGGGGGAAGACGGCCGAAGGCCCGTAGGGGGCAAGTGGTCGGAGCGACTACCCCCGCACCAACTCCCGCATGGCCTTGTCCAGGCCGTCGATCGTCAGCGGGAACATCCGGTCGTTCATCAACTGCTTCATGACGCCGATCGACTGGGTGTAGTCCCAGTGCCGCTCGGGCGTGGGGTTCAGCCAGACGGCGCTCTGGTAGATGTCGGTGACCCGGCTCATCCAGATGGCGCCGGCCTCCTCGTTCCAGTGCTCGACGCTGCCGCCCGGATAGGTGATCTCGTAGGGGCTCATCGTGGCGTCGCCGACGAAAATCACCTTGTAGTCGTGCGGGAACTTGTGGAGCACGTCCCAGGTCGGCAGCTTCTCGACCTGGCGGCGGCGATTGTCCTTCCAGACGGCCTCGTACAGGCAGTTGTGGAAGTAGAAGAACTCCAGGTGCTTGAACTCGGTCTTGGCGGCGCTGAACAGCTCCTCGCAGAGCTTGATGTGGCCGTCCATCGAGCCGCCGATGTCGAAGAACAGCAGCACCTTGATCGTATTGCGCCGCTCGGGACGCATCTGGATGTCCAGATAGCCCTTCTCGGCCGTGCCGCGGATGGTGCCGTTCAGGTCCAGCTCGTCCTGCGCCCCCTGGCGGGCGAACTTGCGCAGGCGGCGCAGGGCGACCTTGATGTTGCGGGTGCCCAGCTCGACCGAGTCGTCGAGGTTCTTGTATTCGCGCTTGTCCCAGACCTTCACGGCCCGGCCGTGACGGCTCTTGTCCTGGCCGATGCGGACGCCTTCGGGATTGTAGCCGTTGTTGCCGAACGGACTGGTGCCGCCCGAGCCGATCCACTTGGAGCCGCCCTCGTGGCGCTCCTTCTGTTCCTTCAGGCGATCCTGCAGGGTCTCCATCAGCTTCTCGAAGCCGCCCATGGCCTCGATCTGCGCCTTCTCCTCGTCGGTCAGGAACTTCTCGGTCAGGGCCTTCAGCCACTCGGCCGGGATGTCGGYGGTCAGGCCGTCCTCGACGGTCTCCAGCCCCTTGAACACATGGCCGAACACCCGGTCGAACTTGTCGAGGTTCTTCTCGTCCTTCACCAGGCTGGCGCGCGACAGGAAGTAGAAGTCCTCGATCCGCCGATCGATGACGTCCTTGTCCAGGGCCTCCATCAGCAGCAGGTATTCGCGCAAGGATACGGGAACCTTGGCGGCGCGGAGCTCGGAGAAGAAGCGAAGGAACATCGGCGGACTTTCGAACGAGTGTTCGAAGGATGGCGGGTTCTGGCGGATCGCGCAACGGCTCTGCGTCCTTCGAGGCCCGCTGCGCGGGCGCCTCAGGAT
>NZ_JBFTZS010000717.1:0-1374 GCF_056406675.1 Caulobacter sp. P1_B12_2
CGCCAATTCGCTTCACCGTCAGCTGAACCAGGAGTTCCCGCCACGAGGGCGGGAATGACGGTTGAAAGAGGATGAGTCCGAAGGCTGGTTTGGGCGCCCCAGACGCTGAATGTCGATACGTCCTGGTTCGCGCCTCACGCCTTGCCCTCGAACACCAGCTGGGTTCCGACATAGGGCCTGATCACCTTGCTCGGCATGAGCCGCAGCGCCTCGGCGATGAAAACCTCGCCCGTGCAGTGCATCGGCACGATGTAGGTCGGATCGATCTTGACGAATTCGGCCGCCGTTCTCCGGGCCTCGTCCTCGGTGCGCGGACGCACCAGGTGGAAGCCGCCGACAACCGCGTGGACCTTGTCGACGCCCGACAGCGCCTGGGCCTGTCGGACGGCGTTGAGCACGCCGCGATGGCTGCAGCAGGACACCACCACCAGGCCCAGGCCCTTGACCACGTAGCAGGTCGCCAGCTCGTGCTCGCCGTCGTCGAGCGTCTGGCCCTCGCGCTTGCCGGGCGACAGCTTGGCGGCGTCGCAGCCCACCCCCGCGCGCATCGCCGTCGGGATCGCGGCGCGCTCGAACGACTTCATCGGGATGACGCCGGTGGTGAAGGCCTGGTCGGCGACCACGGCGGGCTCGGGGGCGATGCGCACCTCCAGACCGGCCCGAGCCAGTTCGGCCCGGTCCAGCGCCCCCATGACCGGCGGCGGCGAGGCGATCATCGCCACCCGCTCGCAGAAGGTCTCCTCGCCGCCGACATACAGCGGCAGATGGCGGTCCTTGGCCGCCCGCCCGGCGAACAGGCCGGCGAAACCGCCATAGTGGTCCAGATGCCCGTGGCTCAGAACCGCCGCATCGAACTGGTCCGGGTCGACGCCCAGCAGGGCGAGATTGTTGGTCAGGGTCTCGGGCGTATAACCGAAATCCACCAGCACGCGCCGGGTCTGGTCGCCGATCTGCGACGTGCCCAGGATCGACAGCCCGAACTCGGYCTTCAGCGCCTGGCGCGACATCCGGGGCYGTCGGTCGCCGGTCTCACGGCGCACCTCCAGGCCCGGCAAGGTCAGGTTGGGCAGGAAGGGGCCGAAGGTCGCGTTGTCGATCAGCACCTGCAGCGTCAGTCGGTCGACGACCGGGGCCCTGAAAGGCGGCTGCGCCCGAACCCCGCCGATCGTTCCGCCGGTGAGGCTCGCGAGCAGCCCCGCGATCAGCGCCCGACGGTCGGGAAGAAGGTCGGGCATCGACGGCATCGCGCGTCTCCGGGCCAGGGTGCGGGTGTGGCGATCCTCCCACGAAGCCAGCGGTTCGGCTACGGGGTGGTTCGGCGAGCGACATGGGTCCAAGCCTGTCATCCCGGACAAGCTCGGCGAAGCCGGGCGC
>NZ_JBFTZS010000718.1:0-1373 GCF_056406675.1 Caulobacter sp. P1_B12_2
GCTCCAGGCAGGGCAGGGCGGCGAAGATCTTCAGGCGCGGCTCGGCCAGCAGCCGGCCCCACCAGGCGCTGTCGGGCGCCAGGGACAGAACGCTGACGCCCCAGGGGGTCTTGGCGGCGGCCAGGGCGTCCTTGTCGGTGGCGACAACGGTCATCGGCGGAGCGACGCCGAACCGCAAGCGGGTCAGCTCGACGGCGCGGGCCGGATCCTTCCCGCCCCAGACGGTCAGGTGATAGGGGCCCTGGCGCGTCAGGCTGTCCGACATCAGCTCGCGCCAGATGCGGATGACCAGGGCGTCGCTGGCGGCCTTGCGGGGGGCGTCGATCAATTTGCGGACAATCAGCGCCTCGCGCCCGGGGCGCAGGCCAAAGCCGGTGTCGCCGGCCGCCTTCTTGGCCGTCGCCACGGCGCGCGCCAGGCCGGCCCGCTCGTCCAGCAGGGCCAGAAGCTCACCGTCGATGGCGTCGATACGCCATCGGACCTCGTCCAGCGAAGGCGTCGCATCGCCCGCGTCGCTACCCATGATTTATCCCCGAAATTGGAGGCCGGACCATAGACTTTGCCGCCGGAGGCGCAATAGGGCGCGGTGACGGGAATAAACTTGCGTGATGGGATTGTGCGCGTGGAGGACGCCCCCTCCGTCGCGCTGCGTATTCGCATCGCGCCACCTCCCCCGCGTTGCGGGTGAGGAGGAAGCCGCGCCGCTCTTCTCCTCACCCGTGAAACGGGGGAGGTGGCGCGTCGCGAAGCGGCGTGACGGAGGGGGCGTCCTGGCGGCTAGTAAACCCGCGGCGCGGGTCCCGTGTCGAACAGGCCCAGCCGCGTGCGGCCGTTCTCGAACTTCAGGGTCGCCGAGAGGGTCGGGTCGCGGCCCAGGGCCTGGGCGATCGCCGCCGCCGCGGCTTCGGGACTCTTCAGCGCCTGGCCGGGCGTGGGGATCTCGCGGACCGTGACGTCCAGCGCGCCGCGCAGGAGGCCGTCGTCGTCCACCGTCAACGCGCCCGACTTGGCGTCCAGCAGCGCCTCGCCGGCGTTCAGCTTGCCTTGCTGGACCGTCAGGGTCCCGCCGGCGTCGGACCAGTCGCTGACCGCGTCGGACCAGCTGGYGCCGTGCAGGGCGCTGATCTTGCTGATCTTCGAGTCCCAGATCAGGTCGGCGGTGCGGTCGGCGGCGATGCGGCCCAGCAGACCGGTGAAGCGCGCCTTGGCGCCCTTGGCCTCGAAGAAGATCGCGCCCTGGTCGTCGGGACCGGGACGGACGTGCAGTTGCAAACCCGCCGCCGACAGCAGCGGGAAGGGCGCGGCGCCGGCGGCCGGCGTGAAGACCAGGTTCGCGCCCTCGACCGAGATTCGGGGCGGATACTGGTTGAAGC
>NZ_JBFTZS010000719.1:0-1371 GCF_056406675.1 Caulobacter sp. P1_B12_2
GACCACCAGCGAGGGGCGCTACCGGTTTCTGGCCGAGAACACCTCGGACGTCATCGTCCGCACGGCGCTGGACGGCACGCTGCTCTACGTTTCGCCGGCTTGCCGCGCGATGGGCTACGAGCCCGAGGACCTGGTCGGCACGGCGGCGGTCAACCTGGTTCACCCGGAGGATCGCGAGCGTTTCGTCGCCAATTCCGCCCCGCTCTACGCTGGCGAAACGCCCGACCCGTCGGCTAACCGGCAGCATCGTTACCGCACCGGCGACGGGCGCTGGGTCTGGTTCGAGGGCAATCCGCAAGTTGTCCGCGACGGCGCGGGCCGGGCGATCGAGATCGTCAACGTCTTCCGGGACGTCACCGAGCGGAGAGAGTTGCAGGAACGCGCCGAGCGGATGGCGAACATGACCGCCCTGGCCGAGGAGGTGGTGGGCATCGGCTACTGGCGGATGGACTTGGCGACGGGCGAGGCGAACTGGTCGCCGCATGTCGCCACACTGTACGGCCTCGACCCCGCCGCCGAACCTGAACTCGACCAGTTCATCGCCGCGGTGCATCCCGAAGACCGGCCGGCCCAGCAGGCCCGGCTCAAGCTGGCGCGCGAGGAGGGGATCGGCTGGAAACTGGCCGTGACCCGCATCATGCTGCCCAGCGGCGAGCTGCGGTACCTAGAAGGTCACGGCTATTGCGAGCGCGACGCGGCCGGACAGGTGATCGCGATGTTCGGCGCGGTCATCGACATCACCGCCAAGGTCACGGCCGAAATCTCGCGCGCCGAGGACGAGGCTCGCTACCGGGCCATGTCCGAGCGGGTGCTTCTGGCCACCCAGGCTGGCCAGATCGGCGTCTGGGAGTGGAATGTCCAGACCGGCGCGCTGGCCTGGGACGATCGGATGTACGCCCTCTATGGCCTGGCCCCCGGCGAGGCTCTGACCGCCGAACGGTTCGTGGCCAGCCTGCATCCGGCGGATCGTCCGAAGGAAAAGGCCCTGACGCGAGCCGTTCTGGCGGGCGAAGCGCCGTATGACACTGAATTCAGGATCGTGCGTCCCAACGGCGAGCTGCGGCATGTGCGCGCCCAGGCGACGGTCGTGCGCACCAGCGACGACACCCCGGTCCGGCTGGTGGGCGTCAATTGGGACGTCACCGCCGTGCGTGATCTCGAACGCTCGCTGCGCGCCAGCGAGGACCGGGCTCGCAACGTGATCGCCAACGCCCACCAGGCCATCGTCACCGCCGACGAGGTCGGTCGGATCACCGGCTGGAACCATCATGCCGAGCTGACCTTCGGCTGGAGCATCGAGGAGGCGATCGGCGCGGATCTGGCGATGATCCTGCCCGCCGGCCAAGCGGGCGTGACCGCCTTCCTGGGCGG
>NZ_JBFTZS010000720.1:0-1362 GCF_056406675.1 Caulobacter sp. P1_B12_2
CATCCCGGACGAGCGCGCAGCGCGAAGATCCGGGACCGACGCCTGAGCGCAGGCGCTTCCGGCGGTCCCGGATCGGCGGCCCTGCGGGCCTTGTCCGGGATGACAATGTGGGTTGGCGGTTCACGCCGCGGCTCCGCTCAGGAAGTCCACGAGCGTCGCGTTGAAGGCCTCGGGCGCGGTGACGGTGAAGCCGTGGCCGCCCCAGGGCGCGATGTCGAGCGTGGCGTTGGGCAGGCGCTCGGCCAGGCGGCGCGAGCAGGCCAGGGGCACCAGCATGTCGTCGGCGCTGGCGCTGACCAGCACCGGGCAGGCGATGCGCTCCAGGTCGGCGTCGATGTCGAACGTCAGCAGGGCCTGGATGCGGGCCCGCATGACGTCCGGGTCCGGGAAGCCGTGGATGTGGTGGACCTCCTCGGCCTCGAGCCGCGCGTTGTTGGCGCTCAGCCAGTCGGCCGGATACAGAAACAGCGGCTGGGCGTGGACATAGGCGGCGATGCCGGTGTTGTTCAGCAGGGCCAGGCGGGTGTCGAAACAGCGCTTGATGTGCGGGTCGGGCCGCGACCAGCCGTTGACCACCACCAGTCGGTCGATGCGGCCCGGATGGTCCAGGGCCAGGGCCAGGCCCGCATTGCCGCCCGCCGCGTGGCCCACGACGTGGGCGCGGTCCAGGCCCAGGGCGTCCATGACCTTGACGATGTCGTCGCCCATCACCGCCACGGTGTGCGGGTCGGTCAGGGTCCGCACGCTGCGGCCGGTGCCGCGGTGGTCGTACAGCACCACCCGGAAGCGGCTCAGCAGCGCGTCCATCTGCGGGGCCCAGAAGGCGCCGGAACCGCCCAGGCCCGCCGACAGGATCACCGTCCCGCGATCGGCCGCCGGCCCGCCGTGAACCTCGTAGTACAGGCCGTCGACGGTCCCGCTTTGCATCTACTTCTTGCCGATGTGGGCGACGGTGGCGATCTCGACCAGGAAGTCGGGGCGCACCAGGCCGCACAGGATGCAGTAGCGGGCCGGCTTGTCGCCCGGGAAGTACTCGGCATAGACCTTGTTGATCGTCTGGTAGTTGGCCCAGTCGGTCAGGAAGATGTGGTTCATGGTCACGTCGTCCATCGTGCCGCCGGCGGTCTCGATGACGGATTTGATGGTCTCCAGCACCTGCCGGGTCTGGCCCTCGGCGTCGCCGACGTGGGCGACGTTGTTGTCCTTGTCGAAGGCCAGGGTGCCCGAGACGTAGACGATCCCGTCGGCGAGCGTTCCCGGCGAGAACGGGGCGATCGGGGTGCCCGTGCCGGGCGGGATGATGACGGTCTTGGGCATCTCTTTTTCCTCTTTTTCGCTGTCATCCCGGACAAGGCCCGAAGG
>NZ_JBFTZS010000721.1:0-1361 GCF_056406675.1 Caulobacter sp. P1_B12_2
GCCTCGACCTCCTCGACCGGCTTGGGCTTGGGGGCCTCGACCGGCGGGGGCGGGGCGACCTCGGCGACGATCGGTGCGGCGTCGCGCACCGGCACGCCCGAGACCTCGGCCAGGGGCGCGGTCGACACGGCCTGGCGGTCGGTCTTCTGCAACGCGTTCTTGAGGCCGAACGCGAAGCCGCCGACGCTGAGCGCCGACAGGATCACGACCACGACGGGCAGCGGCAGAGGGCGTTCGAGCGACGTCATGAACCTAGCCTAACCCCACCGCCGAGGCGCGTCACGCCTCGGCTTTCGCCTTCTTCGCGGCGGGCTTCTTGGCCGCCGGTTTCTTCGCCGCCGGCTTCTTGGCCGGAGCCTTTTTCGCCGGTGCGGCGCCGTCGGCCACGGCCGCCTTTGCCTTGGCGGGGGCCTTCTTGGGCGCGGCCTTCTTCGCCGGCTTCTTGCCGCCGCCCTTGGCGACGCGGTCGGCGATCAGGGCCACCGCTTCGTCCAGGGTCATGGCCGCCGGATCCGCGCCCTTGGGCACGTTGGCGTTGGTGTCGCCGTGCTTGATGTAGGGGCCAAACCGCCCCGACAGCACGCGGATCGGCTTGCCGTCCTCGGGGTGATTGCCCAGCTCGGCCAAGGCGGCCGCCTGGCCGCGCTGCGGCCGCCCGCCGCCGGCCCGCTTGTCGGCCAGCAGGGCCACCGCGCGGTTCAGGCCGATGTCGAAGACCTCTTCCGGGTTCTCCAGGTTGGCGTAGGTGCCGTCGTGCAGCACGAACGGCCCAAAGCGGCCCAGGCCGGCGGTGATGGTCTTGCCGTCGTCCGGGTGGGCGCCGACCTCACGGGGCAGGGACAGCAGGCGCAGGGCCTTTTCCAGGTCGACCGCCGCCGCCGTCCAGCCCTTGGGCAGGCTGGAGCGCTTGGGTTTGTCGCCGCTGTCGACCGCCGCCGGCTCCTCGACATAGGGTCCGAAGCGGCCGTTCTTCAGCCACACCGCGCGGCCTGTCGCCGGATTGACGCCCAGCTCCTTGTCGGCGGCCTCGGCCTCGCCTTCGCCCTCGCTGGTGGCCAGCTGGCGGGTGAAGCGGCATTCGGGATAGTTCGAGCAGCCGATGAAGGCCCCGAACTTGCCGGTCTTCAGCGACAGCAGGCCGGTGCCGCAGGTCGGGCACGCGCGCGGGTTCGACCCGTCGCCCTTGTCCGGGAAGATGTGCGGGCCCAGGGCCTCGTTCAGGGCGTCCAGGACGTTGGTGGTGCGCAGCTCGGCGATCTCGCCGACCGCGGCCGCGAAGTCCTTCCAGAAGTCGCGCAGGAACTGCTTCCAGTCCAGCTTGCCGTCCGACACCAGGTCCAGCTGTTCTTCCAGCGCGGCGG
>NZ_JBFTZS010000722.1:0-1354 GCF_056406675.1 Caulobacter sp. P1_B12_2
CGTCCAGAATGTTCCCCTGGCCGTTTCGGTGGTCACCGCCCGCCAGCTGGAAAGCGCCGGCGTCAAGGAATTCACCGACGTTTCGCGGGTCGCGCCGTCCCTGACCATTCGCCAGGCCGACCAGCCGATCAACGCGTCGGTGGCGCTGCGCGGCATCGGCACCTTCGCGTACGGCATCGGCGTCGAGCCCAGCGTCGCGGTCCAACTGGACGACGTGCCCGTCTCGTTCCAGGCCCGGGCCTTCTCCGACCTGACCGACGTCGAGCGCATCGAAGTCCTGCGCGGGCCGCAGAGCACCCTCTACGGCAAGAGCGCCTCGGCCGGCCTGATCAACATCACCACCCGCGATCCCAGCGCCAAGTTCAGCGTCCTGGCCAATGTCCTGGCCACCGACGATCACGAATATCGCGGCGCGGTCAGCCTGTCGGGTCCGATCGGCGAGACCCTGGGCTACCGGATCAGCGCCAGCCGTAGCGAATATGACGGCAACGTCAAAAATCTCTACGACGGCAAGAAGGTCAACGGCCGCGACGAGACCTCGGTCCGCGGCAAGCTGCTGTGGCGGCCGATCGACGAGCTGAGGGTGACGCTGGGCGCCAGCTATATCGAAGGCGTGGCCACCTCGAACGCGACGATGCGCGTCTATACGCCGGGGGCGACTCTGCGCGGCACGCCGGGCTTGACCTCGAACGTCACCATGCCCGGCGTCGTGGCGGGCGAGGAGAACTTGACCGTCAGCAACGACACCCCGCCCTACGCCAAGAGCGAGGGCTTCGGTCAGTCGCTGAAGGTCGAGTACGACCTGCCCAAGGACTTCGTCCTGGTCTCGATCACCTCGCACGACCAGTTCCGCCTGGACGACCAGCTAGACTCCGACCGGACGTCCTATGCGGGGATCAAGAACTCCCAAGGCGGCTATTTCAAAGCCAAGGCCAACACCCAGGAGCTCCGCCTGCTGTCGCCGGGCGATGGGCCGTTCCGCTACACCCTGGGCTTGTTCTATGGCGACAACGACCTGCGCCGCAGCTTCAAGCGGGGTCCGGTCTTCTCGCTGGCCCAGTGGTACGCGATGGCCACTTCGGAGAACAAGGCGGCGTTCGGCCAGGCCGAATGGACCTTCCTGCCCAAGACCACCGCGATCGTCGGCCTGCGCTATCAGAAGGAAGACATCGGCTACTATTTCAACGACATCCAGAACGGCAACGCCAAGTTCTCGGGCAGCGCCTCGGACAGCTCGGCGACCTACCGGCTGGGCCTGCGTCACCAACTGACCGACGATGTGATGTTGTTCGGCTCGTACGCCAYCGGCCACAAGGGCCAGACCTACGACTTGACGACGGGCTTCAACCAGGCC
>NZ_JBFTZS010000723.1:0-1338 GCF_056406675.1 Caulobacter sp. P1_B12_2
GGCGAAGCCGGCCGGATGGGGGTGAACGCGCAGCGTTCCCTTCGATCCGTCTACCACGCTGTTCCCACCCAAACGCTGCTGAACGCTTCGCGTTCACCCCCATCCCAACCCTTCCCCCATCAAGGGGGAAGGGCTTGAAGAAGGACATCCCATGCCCCTGTTCCGCCCCCGTCGCCCGCCGGAGACCAAGGACTCCCGGGCCGCGCGTCTGATCGCCGTCACCACGGCCGGCCGTCCGCGCTGGACGCCGCGCGACTATGCCGCCCTGGCGTCCGAGGGGTTCGGCAAGAACCCGGTCGCCTATCGCTGCGTGCGGATGATCGCCGAGGCCGCGGCCGCCGTGCCGCTCGCCGTCTTCGTCGACGGCAAACGCGCCGACGACCATCCGTTGCGCAAGCTGCTGCAAGGCCCCAATCCCGAACAGGGCGGGGCCGATCTGATGGAGGCGTTCTTCGGGCATTTGCAGGTGGCCGGGAACGGCTATCTGGAGGCAGCTGGAAACGACGACGCCCCCACCGAGCTCTACGCCCTGCGGCCCGACCGGATGACCGTGGTGCCCGGGCCGCGCGGCTGGCCGCTGGCCTATGACTACCAGGCCGCCGGCCGCACCGCCCGGATCGGGCGCGATGCGTCGGGCTGGCTGCCGGTGCTGCACCTGCGGCTGTTCAACCCGACCGACGACCACTACGGCTTCAGCCCGCTGGAGGCGGCGGCCTTCGCGATCGACGTGCACAACGCCTCGGGCGCCTGGAACAAGGCGCTGCTCGACAATTCGGCCCGGCCGTCCGGGGCCTTGGTCTACGCCAATCGCGAGGCCGGCGACCGGCTCTCGTCCGAGCAGTTCGAGCGGCTGAAGGCCGAGCTGAGCGACGCCCACGCCGGCACGGCCAACGCCGGCCGGCCGCTGTTGCTGGAGGGCGGGCTCGACTGGCGGCCGATGTCGCTGAGCCCCGCCGACATGGACTTCATCGCCGGCAAGCACGCCGCCGCCCGCGAGATCGCCCTGGCGTTCGGCGTGCCGCCCCAGCTGCTGGGCGTGCCCGGCGACGCGACCTACGCCAACTATCGCGAGGCCAACGGCGCGTTCTGGCGCCACACCGTCGTGCCCCTGGCCGAGCGGGCGGCGCGGGCGTTGTCGGTGTGGCTGGAGCCGAAATTCCCCGGCGCGAGGATCGCCTGCGACCTGGACGCCGTGCCGGCGCTTTCCGCCGAGCGCGACGCGCTGTGGGCGCGGCTGGAGGGGGCGAGTTTTCTCACGGACGCGGAGCGGCGGCGGCTGGCGGGGTTGGAGGGGTAGCTCACCCACTTGCCCCCACCTGACGGCGAAGCCGTCAGGTG
>NZ_JBFTZS010000724.1:0-1330 GCF_056406675.1 Caulobacter sp. P1_B12_2
AGACCAAGGACGTCACTCAGACTGAGGCGACCATGTCGACCTTCGGCATCGGCAAGGAGTTCAGCCCGCAAGGCTGGCGCGACCTGATCGACACCCTGGTGTTCGAGGGCCTGCTGCGGGAAGACCCCAACGACGGCCGGCCGCTGATCGGCCTGGGCGACGGCGAGGGCGTGCGCCAGGTCTATCGCGGCGAACGCCTGGTCTCGCTCCGCCAGCAGCCCGCCACCGCCGACAGTCCGGGCCGGTCCGGCGCCGGCAAGACCGCCCGCAAGCGCCAGGCCCTGACCGTGCCGCTGGAGGACCAGGCGCTGTTCGAGGCCCTGCGGAGCTGGCGGCGCGAAGAGGCGGCGCTGCAGCACGTGCCGCCCTATGTCATCTTCCACGACGCCACCCTGGCCGAGATCGCGGCCGCCCGGCCGGGCGCCCTGGCCGCCCTGGCCAAGGCGGGCGGCGTGGGCCAGGGCAAGCTGGATCGCTACGGCGAGGCGGTGCTCAAGGTGGTGCGCGACAACTAGTTCGGCCGCCGATTAGAAAGGCGGCCAGGGAAACGTTTCGCGGCGCGACGTGTTACGATGGTCGGCGCCTCCATTACGCGGGATTTCGCATGACCGACTTCACGATCAAGACCCCGGCCCCCAAGGCCTCCGCCAAGACCAAGGCCCAGGCTGGCGTGAAGCGCGCCAAGGAAGCCGTGGAAAAGGCGGTCGAGACCGTGGCCGAAAAGACCGAGGTCGCCCGGACCTACGCGGCCGAGAAGGCCGAGGTCGGCAAGACCTGGAGCCTCGAAAAGGCCAAGGCGGCCCATGTCGTCGCCGAGGAACGCCCCGTCGCCCTCGCGGTCGGGACCTTCGTGGCCGGCCTGGTGTTCGGCTTCCTGCTGGCCCGCAACTTCGACCGTTAAGACGCCCGTCTTTGCTTTAACGCGTTTTCTTCACGCGAACCGGTATCCACTTCGCTCGAAAACGCTTTAGAGCGACAGCCGCTCGGCGTTGACGCCGGCGGCGCGCAGGGCGGCCAGCCGGGCGAAGGCCAGGGTCAGCGCCTTGCGCCGCGCCGGGGCCAAGGGCGCGACCGGCCCCTCGCGCACGACCGCGCCGCCGAAGCCGTCGGCGACGATCAGGCCCGGCTCCTCGGGCAGGATCCCTTCGGGAAAGTCCGGCGACACCGCGAAGTAGAAGGCGTCGCAATAGGGCGCGTATTCCGGCCATTTGCGGTCGACGCGGAAGTCCTCCAGCCCCGACTTCACCTCGACGATCAGCACGTCGCCCTTGGGCCCCAGGGCCATCAGGTCGGCGCGGCGGCCGTTCGGCAAGGTGACCTCGGCCAGGGG
>NZ_JBFTZS010000725.1:0-1313 GCF_056406675.1 Caulobacter sp. P1_B12_2
GGCGGCGGCGGCCCGCGCCTGGGCCGCCTTGGCCGGCGGCGGCGGCCCGCGCCTGGGCCGCCTTGGCCTTGGCGGCGGCGTCGGCGGCCTGCTGCATGAGCTTGAGGATGTCGGTCGTGCGGTTGGGCGCCGCCGTCGCGGCCGGAGCGGTGGTCTGGGTGCGCGTCTGCGACAACGCCCCGCCCAACGCCCCCGCCGCCAGGATTCCACCCAGCGCCAAGCCTGTCAGAAGTCGCATGAGAGCCCCCTCGCATCACGCCGTTATCTCGACCATAGGGCGCCCAAGCGTCGCTGTTAACCTTTGTTCGGCGGCGCCCGTCTGTTGCACTGCGATTGAACGCGGACCGCTTCCTGTCTATATGGCCGTGACTGATCACGGGTCATGTGTGTGGCGACCCGGTAAATCCCAATGTGTTTCAAGCGGATAGGGTGATATCGCCATGCTGTTGACGATGATGAAGGCCAAGCTTCACCGGGCCACCGTCACCCAGGCCGACCTCGACTACGAAGGCTCGATCGCGATCGACACCGATCTGCTCGAGGCCGCCAACATCCTGCCCAACGAGCAGGTGGACGTGCTGAACATCACCACCGGCGCCCGTTTCACCACCTACGCCATCGCCGCGCCGCGCGGTTCGAAGGTGATCGGCGTCAACGGCGCGGCCGCCCGCCTGGTCCAGAAGAACGACACGGTGATCGTGGTGACCTACTGCCAGATGCCGGCGGAAGAGGCGCGAAATTATGCCCCGACCGTGGTGCTGCTGGAAGACGGCAACCGCATCAAGAAGGCCGCCTGAGCATGCGCCCCGCCGTCCTTTTGATCGCGGCGGGCCTGACCCTCGCCGCCTGTTCGCCCAAGCTGCCCAGCGGCGTCGACGAGCAGCAGCTGTCGGACGCCGTCGGCCGCGCCATCGGCGGGCCCAACACCTGCGTGCTGCTGGCCGACAAGGCCGGCAAGGTGGTCTGGACCGGCGGCGGCTACATCACCTGCGCCCGCAACCTGCCCACCTGCGGCGGGACCACCACCACGGCCCAGACCGTGCTGGAAGGCGCGGTCGGCAAGCCGGCCCGCTTCGCCAGCTGCCCCTCGGGCCCCGGCGTCAACACCGTCGGCTGGGCCATGGGCCCCGTGCCGGTCGGCGCGGGCAAGCCCGACCTGGGCCTGTCCTACGTCGCGGTGATGGAGGGCGAACGCGCCCTGCCGGGCCGCGAGGTGGGCGAGCGGGTGGAAGAGGCGTTCGCCAAGGCGGGGCTGTAGCAACCTCTCCCTTCCCGTCGGCGGATGGGGGAAGGGCCGGGGATGGGGGTGATGC
>NZ_JBFTZS010000726.1:0-1310 GCF_056406675.1 Caulobacter sp. P1_B12_2
GGGCGCGACCCACGCCGCCGAAGGCTATGCGCGCAGTTCGGGCAAGCCGGGCGTCGTCCTGGTCACCTCGGGGCCCGGCGCGACCAACGCCATCACCGGCATCATGGACGCCCTGATGGACTCGATCCCGATGGTGGTCATCACCGGCCAGGTCCCGACCCACCTGATCGGCACCGACGCCTTCCAGGAAGCCGACACCGTCGGCATGACCCGCTCGTGCACCAAGCACAACTATCTGGTCAAAGACGTCCGCGACCTGCCGCAGATCATCCATGAGGCGTTCAAGATCGCCACCACCGGCCGCCCGGGTCCGGTGCTGATCGACATCCCCAAGGACGTCCAGTTCGCCCAGGGCGAATATTACGGCCCGACGGAAGTCACCTCGACCCACGCCTACAATCCCCGCACCAAGGGCGACCAGAACCGCATCGCCGAGGCCGCGAAGCTGATCGCCGCCGCCCGTCGGCCGATCTTCTACACCGGCGGCGGCGTCATCAACGCCGGCCCCAGGGCCAGCGAACTGCTGCGCGAATTCCAGGCCATGACGGGCGCGCCGGTCACCTCGACCCTGATGGGCCTGGGCGCATTCCCGGCGGCCGATCCGGCCTGGCTGGGCATGCTGGGCATGCACGGCACGTTCGAGGCCAACAACGCCATGCACGACTGCGACGTGATGATCTGCGTCGGCGCCCGCTTCGACGACCGGGTCACCGGTCGGCTGGACGCCTTCTCGCCGGGCAGCAAGAAGATCCACATCGACATCGACGCCTCGTCGATCAACAAGAATGTCCGCGTCGACCTGCCGATCATCGGCGACGCCGGCAGCATCCTCGAAGACTTGATCGCCGCCTGGAAGGCCGCCGGACACCAGGCCAACAAGACGGCTCTCACCGACTGGTGGGCCCAGATCGACACCTGGCGCGCGCGTCAGTGCCTGAAATACCGGGGCTCGGAGACCACCATCAAGCCGCAGTACGCCATCGAGCGCCTGTACGAGCTGACCAAGGGCAAAGACGTCTACATCACCACCGAGGTCGGCCAGCACCAGATGTGGGCCGCCCAGTTCTTCCGCTTCGAGGAGCCCAACCGCTGGATGACCTCGGGCGGCCTGGGCACCATGGGCTACGGCCTGCCGGCGGCGCTGGGCGTGCAGATGGCGCATCCGGGCGCCCTGGTCGTCGATATTGCCGGCGAAGCCTCGATCCAGATGTGCATCCAGGAGCTGTCGACGGCGATCCAGTTCAATTTGCCGGTCAAGATCTTCATCATCAACAACGAATGGATGGGCATGGTCCGCCAGTGGCAGCAGC
>NZ_JBFTZS010000727.1:0-1302 GCF_056406675.1 Caulobacter sp. P1_B12_2
GCCACCTACGACGTCCTGGGGACCACCTTCTTCCTGGGCGGCAAGCTGAAGTTCTAGGAATGTCTGGCGGAAGCGTGTGTTTCTGTTCGAGCGGCGCCCCCAGCCGCTCGACGCTTCCTCCTGGCCCGGGCGCGCGCGTTCGGCGGTCCTTCCCCGCCCTGCGCGCGCCCGCGAGCCTTTCGACCGTTTTTGAGTTCGACCGCTTTTGACAGGGTCTGTGCGATGCGCGTGAAACAGCTGGGACTGGCGGGACTGTCCGCCCTTGGGCTGGCGGCGGCGGCGTTCGCGCCGGCCCTGGCCGCGCCGCCCGCCGCGACCTATCGCAACCCTATCCTGCACGCCGACTATTCGGATCCCGACGTGATCCGCGTAGGGAGCGACTACTACATGGTCGCGTCCAGCTTCCATTTCTCGCCCRGCCTGCCGGTGCTGCAGTCCAAGGACCTGGTCCACTGGACGATCCTGGGCCACGTGCTGCCAAAGCTGACCTTCGCGCCGGAATACGACCTGCCCGGCCCGGTCCCCACCGACGACACCGGCGCGCGGATGCCGCGCGACCAGCGCACGGTCGGCCAGCGCTACGCCGGCGGGGTCTGGGCCCCGTCGATCCGCCATCACGACGGCAAGTTCTACGTCTACTTCCCCACCCCCAACGAGGGGATCTTCGTCTCGACCGCCACCAAGCCGGAAGGCCCTTGGAGCGCGCCGACGGCGGTGATCGCCGAGGCGGGCCTCGAGGACCCCTGCCCCTTCTGGGACGACGACGGCCAGGCCTATCTGATCCACGGCAAGGTCGGGGCCGGGCCGCTGGTCCTCCACCGCATGGCGCCAGACGGCAAGTCGGTGCTCGACGCCGGCAAGGTCATCGTCGAGGACGCCAAGGCCCTGCCGGTGCTGGAGGGCCCTAAGCTCTACAAGCGCAACGGCTGGTACTACATCTTCGCGCCGATCGGCGGGGTCGAGACCGGTCCGCAGGCCGTACTCCGTTCACGGAACATCTGGGGCCCCTACGAGCACCGCGTGGTGCTGGCCCCCGGCAAGACGGCCTGGAAAGGTCCGCACCAGGGTGGCTGGGTCGAGACCCCGTCCGGCCAGGGCTGGTTCGTCCACTTCAACAGCGCCGGCGCCTATGGCCGCATCGTCCATCTGCAGCCGGTGTCCTGGAAGGACGACTGGCCGGTGATGGGCGAGCCGATCCCCGGCGCCGGGCCCGACGAGATCGCCGGCCAGCCGGTGGCCGAGCATGCCGCACCAGATGTTGGCGGCGCCTTCCCGCCGGTCCAGCCCCAGACCTCCGACACC
>NZ_JBFTZS010000728.1:0-1300 GCF_056406675.1 Caulobacter sp. P1_B12_2
CTCTATGGCGGCGAGCTCTATGGCGGCGAGGGGCGCAACCTCACGCCCTATCATCAGACGGTCGAGGACAATGTCGCGCCGCAGCTGTTGGCAGAACTGGCGGCGTCCTGCGACTACGAGGCTCGGCAGCGCGAGATCGACGCCTATAACGCGCGCAGCCCGGTGCTGAAGAAGGGCCTGGCGCTGACGCCGGTGAAGTTCGGCATCTCGTTCACCACCACCCACCTGAACCAGGCCGGGGCGCTGATCCACCTCTATGCCGACGGCTCGATCCTGCTGAACCACGGTGGCACCGAGATGGGGCAGGGGTTGTTCGTCAAGGTCGCCCAGATCGTCGCCGAGGCGTTCAAGGTGGACATCGACCGCGTGAAGGTGACCTCGACCGTCACCGACAAGGTGCCCAACACCTCGGCCACCGCCGCCTCGTCGGGTACGGATCTCAACGGCATGGCGGCGCTCAACGCGGCCAACACCCTCAAGGCGCGGCTGATCGAATTCGCCGCGAAGAAGTGGGGCTGTGGCGAGGCCGAGGTCGAGTTTACGCCAGAAGGCCTGCGGGCCGGGGCGGAGCTGATCCCGTTCGCCATCCTGTGCCGTCAGGCGCACCTGGCCCGGGTGTCGCTGTCGTCCACCGGCTTCTACGCCACGCCCAAGATCCACTACGACCGCGCCACCCACACCGGCCGGCCGTTCTACTATTTCGCCTACGGCGCGGCCTGCAGCGAGGTGCTGATCGACACCTTGACCGGCGAGATGAAGGTCACGCGGGCCGATATCCTGCACGACGCCGGCCGCTCGCTGAACCCGGCCATCGACCTGGGACAGATCGAGGGCGGCTTCATCCAGGGCATGGGCTGGCTGACCACCGAGGAGCTGGTGTTCAGCGACGACGGCCGCCTGCTGACCCACGCCCCTTCGACCTACAAGATCCCCACCTGCGGCGATCGGCCGGCGGTGCTGAACGTGGCGCTGTGGGAGCCGGGCCGGAACGTCGAGGAGACGGTGCATCGCTCCAAGGCCGTGGGCGAGCCGCCGCTGATGCTGGCCCTGTCGGTGCTGTCGGCGGTGAGCCGGGCGGTGGCCTCGGTGGCCGACCACAAGGTGTTCCCCGACCTGGACGCGCCGGCGACGCCGGAGCGGATCCTGATGGCGGTGGAAGATGTGAAGAGGGCGACCCAATGATGACCCTCTCCCGTGGGGAGAGGGAGGGRCCCGCCGCGAAGCGGTGGGAGGGTGAGGGGGTAAAACGTCCGACGGCGTGCCGGCAGGGCGCATTGCGACGACGGCGAAGGTGTAACCC
>NZ_JBFTZS010000729.1:0-1293 GCF_056406675.1 Caulobacter sp. P1_B12_2
CGCCGCGCGGCGACTGGCGGATGCCCTCGGACGCGACGGCCGACGCCTGGCTGGCCGAACTGCAGGCGGGAACGCCGGCCTGACCTCGCGGACGCGCCTTGTTCCGTTCCGGCTCCGGCGTGCTAGAACGGACATGACGATGCTCGACGCGACCTCGGGGAAGACTTCGTGACCGCCATCTTTCCCGTCATCCTGTGCGGCGGCGCCGGGACGCGGCTGTGGCCAGCCTCGCGTCCTGACCGCCCCAAACAGTTCCTGAAACTGCTCGGCGCCTATTCCAGCTTTCAGGAAACCCTGCTGCGCGTGCGCGACCTGGCCCAACAGCGGGACATCATCGTCGTCACCGGAGCCGGCATGGTCGAGATGGTGCGCGACCAGGCCCTGGAGATCGGCGCGCCGATCACCGTGCTGATCGAGCCCCAGGCGCGAAACTCCGCTCCGGCCGTGGCCGCCGCCGCCATCCTGGTCGAGCGCCTCGATCCCGACGGGGTGATGCTGGTGCTGGCCGCCGACCACCATGTCGGCGAGCCCGAGGTGTTCCGGGACGCCGCGCGCGTGGCGGCCGGTCCCGCCGCACAGGGCATGATCGTCACCTTCGGCGTGCGCCCCACGGGTCCGGCCACGGGCTTTGGCTACATCCGTCCGGGCGAGCAGGTCGCCCAGGGCGTGCTCCGGGTCGCCGCCTTCGTCGAAAAGCCCGACCTTGAAACGGCCCGCCGCTATGTGGCGGAGGGCTATCTGTGGAACAGCGGCAACTTCGCCTTCCAGGCCGCCACGCTCCTGGGCGAGCTGAAACGGTTCGAACCCAGCGTGGTCGAGGGCGCCCGGGCCGCCTTCGCCGACGCCGTGGTCGATCCGGGCCTCGTACGGCTGGACGCGGCCGGCTTCGCCCGCGCCGCCAGCATCTCGATCGATCACGCGGTGATGGAGCACACCGACAAGGCCGTCGTCGTGCCCGCAGCCTTCGACTGGTCCGACCTGGGGGCCTGGGACGCGATCTGGGGGGCCTCGCCCCAGGACGGGGCCGGCAACGCCGCCCAGGGCGACGTCACACTGGTCGACACCTCGGGCATGCTGGTCCGCTCGACGGGTCCGTTCGTGGGGGCGATCGGCGTCCATGACCTGATGATCGTCGCCGAGCCGGACGCCGTTCTGATCTGCCGCCGCGACGACGCCCAGGCGGTCAAGGCGCTGGTCGACGACCTCCGGGCCAAGGGTCGGGAGCTGGCCCACCGGCATATCGACACGGTCGTCGGGGTCGAGCGCCAGTCCGTGAGCCACACCGACCAGGCC
>NZ_JBFTZS010000730.1:0-1292 GCF_056406675.1 Caulobacter sp. P1_B12_2
CTATCAGCACTTCAAGGCGATCAACGACGCCGTGCAATTGCCAGTGCTGGTTTACAACGTGCCCGGCCGTACTGGGTCGGACATCACCAACGAGACCCTGGAGCGGCTGTCGAAGCTGCCCAACATCGTCGGCATCAAGGACGCCACAGGCGACCTGGTGCGCGCCAGCATGCAGCGTGTCCTGTGTGGTCCCGATTGGGTGATGTTGTCCGGCGATGATCCGACGGCCCTGGGCTATGTCGCCCACGGCGGCCACGGGGTGATCTCGGTGACCTCCAATGTCGCCCCCGACGCGTGCGCGACTTTCATCAACGCTGCTCTGAGCGGCGAGTGGGAAACCGCGCTTTACTGGCAGGACAGGCTGGTTCGGCTGCACAAGGCGCTGTTCCTCGACGCCTCGCCGTCGCCGACCAAGTTCGCCATGGCCCATCTGGGCCTGTGCGAGGCCGACGTGCGCCTGCCGATCTCGGCGTGCAGCGATGCGGTCAAGCCGGCGATCCTCGAGGCCATGCGCGAGGCGGGTCTGGTCTGATGACCAAGCCGATCGCCGAGAACCGCCGCGCGCGGTACGACTACTTCATCGAAGAGACCTTCGAGGCCGGCCTGATGCTGACCGGCACCGAGGTCAAGTCGTTGCGCGTGGGCCGGGCCAACATCGCAGAGTCCTACGCCTCGGTCGAAGGGCGGACGATCAAGCTTATCAACGCCGACATCCCGCCTTACGGCCACGCCAACCGCTTCAACCACGAGCCGCGTCGCCACCGGACGCTGCTCTTGCACCGCAAGCAGATCGACACGCTGATCGGCGCGGTTCAGCGCGACGGCCGCACCCTGATCCCGCTCAAGCTCTATTGGAACGAGAAGGGCCTGGCCAAGCTGGAGATCGGCCTGGCCAAGGGCAAGAAGAACCACGACAAGCGCGAGACCGAAGCGGCCCGCGATTGGCAGCGCGACAAGGCGCGGCTCATGAAGGGCGATCGGAGCGACTGACGCGTAGCCATCACGGGCTTGTGACGGCTCTCCATGAGTGATCACTCACTTTCTTCTTGATGCCCGCCGTGTGGATGGCACAGTCGCGCCCAAGGCCCCCATGGGCCGCGCGACGGAGGTTCCCCATGCGTTCACACCTTGCCGCTGCCGCAGGCTTCATCGTCTTGGCGGCGCCGGCCGCGGCCCTTGCTCAAGACAGCGTCCAGAACGGCTCGAACGCCGTCACGGCCTCGGCCGAGGCGGTGGGAGATCTGGGTCTTTCCGGCGTGCAGACAGCGTCGGCCGTCAGTGTGGTTCCGGTG
>NZ_JBFTZS010000731.1:0-1290 GCF_056406675.1 Caulobacter sp. P1_B12_2
GCTGAGCGTCGAGGACCTGGCCAAGCGCCTGCCCGAAGGGGCCGACATCGGCGCGGGCCTGGCCGACCTGCACGCCCGCTACGCCGGCCGGGGCATCGAGCTGGTGYAGGTGGCCGGCCGCTGGCGGTTCCAGACGGCCCCAGACCTGGCCTTCCTGATGACCGAGGAGCGCGAGGAGCCGCGGCGCCTGTCCAAGGCCGCCCAGGAGACCCTGGCCATCATCGCCTATCACCAGCCCGTCACCCGGGCCGAGATCGAGGCCGTGCGCGGCGTGCAGGCCAGCCGGGGCACGCTGGACGTGCTGCTGGAGCTGGGCCTGGTCAAGATGCGCGGCCGCCGCCGCACCCCCGGACGCCCGGTGACGTTCGGCACCACCGACGCTTTCCTGGAGCACTACGGCCTGGCCACCCTGGGCGACCTGCCGGGAATCGCCGAGATGCGCGCGGCCGGCCTGCTGGCCCTGGACCTGCCGCCGGGCTTCTCCGTACCCGATCCGATGGGCCTGCGTCCCGGCGAAGACGAGGACCCGCTGGAGGACGGCGACGAGGCCCCCGAATTCGCTCAGGATTTCCTGGGAGACATGGAAGGGCGATAGGGGGCTTTACACATCGTCGCAGGCGGAGGCTTATCGTCCGGCGCCGCTTTGCCCCCCGCCTCGCGACCGCCTATATTGTCAGAGATATTGTAACGACACGCCACAGCGGCTAATGGGCCGCTGTCGCAAGGAGCATCGTCGTCATGGGTAGCATGAGCTGGATCCACTGGGTGATCGTGATCGCGGTCGTGGCCCTGCTGTTTGGCGGGCGCGGCAAGCTGTCCGGCATCATGGGTGATGCGGCCAAGGGCATCAAAGCCTTCAAGGACGGCCTGAAGGACGATCCGTCCGACGAGGTCGCCGCCAACAAGGCCACCGGCGCGCTGCCGCGCACCGACGCCGAGAAGGAAGACCTGCGCAAGTCGTAGGAGATTCGTCGCGCCGCGCTTTCCGAGAGGAGGGCGGGCGCGGCTATCGTTCACTTCGCGCGCCGGTCGCCGGCTCGCTCTAAGGCGCGTCTATGCTCGGTTTTGATGTCGGCGGCACGGAACTCCTGGTCATCGCCGCGGTCGCCTTGATCGTGGTGGGTCCCAAGGACCTGCCCGTTCTGCTGCGAAAGCTCGGTCAGTTCGTGGGGCGCATCCGCGGGATGGCCAACGAATTCCGCGCCAGCTTCGACGAGATGGCCCGCCAGTCGGAGCTCGACGAGCTGCGCAAGGAAGTCCAGGCCATGCGCGAGGGGCAGTACACCGCCC
>NZ_JBFTZS010000732.1:0-1272 GCF_056406675.1 Caulobacter sp. P1_B12_2
GCCCCTCCCTCTCCCCATGGGAGAGGGTTTCCGTAGGCGCCTGCACCCTGTAGACCAGCGCCTCACTCAAGGAGCCTTCCATGACCGACCCCATCAAGCGCGGCGTCACCGTCGACCAGAAGCTGAAGGCTCATCGCTACCTGGCGACGCTGACCGCAACGCGCGCCGCCGAGGTGGCCAAGGCCGCCAAGGCCCGCCTGGCCAAGCATCCCACCGGCCGCGACGAAGCCATCGACGCCGCCTACACCGACCTGGCCGCCAGGGCCGCGAAGTAGGCCCTAGCCCCGGGCGGGACCGAAGCGCGCCACCAGGTCGTAGGCTTCGCCCGGGAACAGCTGCCGCACCCAGGTCACCGGTTCGCCCGCGCGCCAGGTGCGGCGCTCGACCGCCAGCAGCGCCGCCCCGGCGTCCAGCGCCAGCAGCTCGGCGACGGCCGCGTCGGCCCCGACCGCGCTGATGCGGTTCTCGGCTTCGGTCCACGGCACGTGGTGCAGCAACCAGGCCCCGGGCGACTCCTCGGCGAAGTCCAGGTCGGCCGCCTCGGGCACGGCGGCCAGGCTGACCAAGCGGTCCTCCAGCGCGAACGGCCGGTCGCCGGCGATGTGCAGGCCGCGCAAGGCCAGCAGCTCGCCGCCGGCCGCCAGCTCGACCTCCTCGGCGTCGCCCGCCTTGGCCTTGCGTCGCCGCCTGTCCAGCAACTCGAAGCGATAGGTCTCGCCGCGCGCCACGATCTCCCCCTGGATGTCGGGGATATCGAGCACGGTGGAGTGCACGCGCGGCCGGGCCACGAACGAGCCGGCGCGGCGGCGGCGCACGATCAGTCCCGCCTCGGCCAGGGCCGACATCGCCTTGTTGACCGTCATTCGCGAGCAGTCGAACTGGGCCATCAGCTCGGTCTCGGACGGGACCTTGCGGCCCGGCGCCCAGGCGCCCGAACGGATCAGGTCCTCGATCCGCCCCCGGATGCGCTGGTGCAGCGTCCCCCCGTTCAAACCCGTCAAGCCAGCACGCTCCTCAAAGCCGTCCCGTAGCGCGCCAGGATCGCCTCGCGCGCGTGGTGGCGGCCGCCGCTGACGACCTGGCGGCCGCCGCGCCAGACGCCGTCGATGGCCCCGTGTCGCCCGGCGAACACCCAGCTGTCCAGCAAGGCGTCGCCGTCGCGGCCGATCATCGCCGGATGGGCGCGGTCCAGGGTCACGAAGTCGGCCGACCGCCCGCGTCGCAGGCCGCCGACCACGCCCAGGGCCTGGGCCCCGCCGTTGACGGCCGCCC
>NZ_JBFTZS010000733.1:0-1949 GCF_056406675.1 Caulobacter sp. P1_B12_2
CGGCCCTGGAGATGAGCCAGGCCGGCGACGTGGCCGCCAGCCTCGTGGCCGACGCCAGCGGCGCCTGGCTGTCGGACAGCGACCTGGCCGAGGCCGGGGTGAAGTTCCAGTGGCTGCAAGGCACGCTGGTCGGCTCGCTGGCCGGCTATCGCCAGAACCGTACCCAGCTGACCGGCATCACCGGCACGCCCACCGGCACCCGCGCCAAGGGCGTGGAGCTGGAAGTCCGCTGGCTGGCCAGCGAGAACTTCAGCTTCACCTTCTCGGGCAACAGCCAACACACCACGGTCAAGGGCCCGGACACCTCGTTCCAGTACATCCCGGCCTACACCGCCGGCGTGCCCGGTTCGCAAGCCTTCGGCGGCACCTATGTGGTCTGGAGCTTCGCCGGCCTGCCGGGCCGCGCGGGCGACTACGACTACACCCTGATCCCCAAGTCGGTGGTCAGCCTGTACGGGGCCTACACCAGCGACGACTACACCTGGGGCAAGGTCGGCGGCGCGCTGGGCGTCACCCATGTGACCAAGACCGCGGGCACCGTCCAGAACGCCGTGACCTACCCGGCCTACTACGTCGCCAACGCCTCGGCCTACTACGAGTACGGGCCGTACACGGTGACGGCCAACATCGAGAACCTGTTCGACAAGCTCTACTTCACGCCCGACGCCGACAGCTACGCCAACCTCGGCGCGCTGCCCAGCAAGGGCCGCGAGTGGCGCGTGACCCTGTCGCGCAAGTTCTAGTTCCCTCGTCCCGCGCCCGGATGGGGCGCGGGCTGCTGCTGTTCCTGATCACCGCCTCAACCTTCTCGTCGCTGGGGATCGTCCTGCCGGCGATGATCAAGGAGCTGGGCTGGGGCTTCGGTCCCGCCTTCCTGGGCTTCACCTTCCTGGGCGCGTTCTGCGGGGCCTCGTCCAAGCTGCCGGCGATCCTGATCCGCAAGATCGGGGTGCGCGGCACGATCATCGCCGGCTCGGCGGTGATGGTCGCGGGCTTCGCGTGCCTCGCCGCCTCGCCGGGCCTGGCGGTCTATCTGGTCGGCACGGCCCTGCTGGGCGTGGGCTACCAGATGATGGCCCTGATCCCCGGCACCCATGTGCTGTCGATGCTGTTCAAGAAGCGGGCCCTGCCGTTCGGGATCTATTTCACCATCGGCTCGCTGGGCGGCGTGGTCGRGCCCTGGATGGCCGTCAGCGGCATGGAGTTGGCCCATGGCGGCTGGCGTCCCTACTGGTGGGCCCAGGCCGTCGCCTCGGTGGTGGTCGGCGCCCTGTGCGCGGCCCTGGTCGGCGGCCGCGCCTGGCTTGAAGCCGCCGCCGTCGAGACCGACAAGGCCGTGGCGGAGGACATCAAGGCCGCCCCCGTCAACACGAAGGTCTATCGCACCGCCACCGACTGGACGGTGAAGGAAGCCATCGCCACCCCGCAGTTCTGGGTGATCCTGGCCGCCTATTTCGCCCACCTGCTGGGCGGGGTGACCGCCGTCAGCCTGGCGCCGACCCACTTCAACGAGCTGGGCGTGATCTCGGCCGTCGCCGTGGCCGCCATCAGCCTGGAGTCCCTGATGCAGGTGGTGGCCCGGATGGGCGGCGGCCTGCTGGGCGATCGGATCGATCCGCGCTGGCTGCTGGCCGGCGCGCAAGGGATGATGGCCGTCGGCCTGCTGGCCCTGGCCCACGCCACCACCTGGCCGCTGCTGGCGCTGTTCGCGATCGGCGTGGGCGTCGGGTTCGGCCTGACGGTGCTGGCGGTCAGCATCCTTCTGCTCAACTACTATGGCCGCAAGAACAACCTGGAGATCTTCTCGCTGGTCTGCCTGGTCGGCGCGGTCTCGGCGCTCGGCCCGGTGGTCGGCGGCGTGATGCGTGACCAGCTCGGCAGCTTTGTCGCGACCTTCCAGGTGTGCGCGGCCATAATCGGCGTAATCTTCGTGGCGGCCTGCTTCATGC
>NZ_JBFTZS010000734.1:0-1267 GCF_056406675.1 Caulobacter sp. P1_B12_2
CCCTTGCGGCGTGTCCCCCCTGGCCGGCGCGGTGCTTGAAGAGAGGGACACGCCGCGAGGGCATGTCCCCGGCTAGCCTATCGCGCGACGGCGTTGCCGCCTTCGGTGACCATCGGGTTGCTGTAGGTCAGGTAGCCGCGCTCGACCATGCGACGCATGGCTTCGTAGACCTCGGCCAGTTCCTCGTAGGCGGCGCGCAGGGTCGCCAGTCGCGCCGTCTGCTCGGCCGTGATCGCCGCCCCGCTCTCGGTCATGGTCACGGCCTCGGCCACCCAGCGGGCCCGGGCCATGGCGGCGGCCACGGCCAGGCGCTGGAACTTGCCGGAGTCGCTCTTGCCGACCACCTGGGCGATCACGGCGGTGTTGGAGGCGAACGCGGTGTAGTCGATCTGCTCCAGTTGGCCGCGCAGGCGGCGCTGGGTCTGCGGATCGGTGTCCTGCGGCTCGAAATGATCGTGCGAGCGGCGGAAACTGGATGTCACGGACGAGGACATGACGGTCTTCCCTGGGCTCCGCCCTGCTGGCGGGTTGTGGGAAACTCTGCGCCCGCCGCCTTAACGGCCGATTGAGAAGCGTCAGCGCGCGGTCGCCCCTTGCCGCCACTCGACTTGAGGTTAAGCTCCGCGGGATCGCGACACCCACGGAGTCCGCATGACCGTCCGCAGCACGATCCTGGCCGCCCTGCTCGTCACGGCCGGCTTGCTGGCCCCGGTCGCGAGCCAGGCTCGGACGCAGGCCCCGGCGCAAGCCCAGGCCCCGTCCCTGTTCTCGGACGAGGAGCGAGCGGACGCCAAGGTCGTCAGCGCCATCCTGGTCTCGCTGCCCCGCACCCCGGAACAGCTCGAGGCGCTGCGCAAGGTCCTCGACCGCGCCCCGGCCAGCTATCCGATGGTCGAACCCCGGGACGGCCACATCATCGTTCGCGGCGTCACGCCCGAGCAGATCGCCGCGCTGTCGCTGGTGGCCGGCCTGCAGGCCGCCGGGACCGGGACGGAAAAGAAGACCGTCTACATCGACGCCGCCTTCAACACCTATCCCACGGCCGCCCTGATGCTGGGATCCTACGCCGTCGAACGCCGCCAGCCGGTCGAGGCCATCGCCTGGCTGGACAGGGGCTTGGCCCTGCAGCCCGAGAACCTCTACCTCGTCACCGAGAAGGGCGCGGCCCTGGCCTTGCTGGCCCGGCCCGCCGAAGCCCTGACGCTCTACGACGCCACCCTGGCGCTGGGCGACCGCACCGCCGACGCCAAGTCGCAGGCCCGCCTGC
>NZ_JBFTZS010000735.1:0-1263 GCF_056406675.1 Caulobacter sp. P1_B12_2
GACGAGATCGCCTTCCWGACCAACCTGCTGGCCCTGAACGCCGGGGTCGAGGCGGCCCGGGCCGGCGACGCCGGTCGCGGCTTCGCCGTGGTCGCCCAGGAAGTGCGGGGCCTGGCCCAGCGCTCGGCCGAGGCGGCCAAGGAGATCAAGTCGCTGATCACCACCTCGACCAGCCAGGTCGGCGCGGGGGTCGACCTGGTGGGCCGCACCGGCAAGGCGCTGGAGCGCATCGTGGTGCAGATCGCCGAGATCGACGGGCTGGTTTCCGAGATCGCCGCCAGCGCCCAGCACCAGGCGCAGGGCCTTTCGCAGATCAACACCGCCATCAACCAGATGGACCAGGTGCTGCAGCAGAACGCGGCGATGGTCGAGCAGACCGCCGCCGCCACCCAGACCCTGAACGGCGACGCCAGCCAGTTGGCCGGGCTGGTCGGGCAATTTGAACTGCCTCGGCAAGAGCATTCGGAACAACACTCGCGCAAGCGCGCTTGATCCTCGCCGCCATTGGGGTCAAGCTTCGCTTTAGGGGCGGGTACTTGCTTATCGCTAACGCGGCGCCTATCCTCTTAGCCCCCGGTCGTGCGCGCCAACGTCCGGGAGTCTTCCTCCCTTTGGGCGAACCGAGCTAAAATCCGCAATGGAAAAAGTGCCGATGACCGCCGGGGGTTACCAAACCCTCGACGAAGAACTGAAGCGTTTGAAGACGATTGAACGGCCGGCGGTGATCGCCGCGATTTCCGAGGCGCGCCAGCATGGCGACCTGTCGGAAAACGCCGAGTACCACGCCGCCAAGGAACGTCAGGGCTGGATCGAAGGCCGGATCGCCGAGATCGAGGACAAGATCGCCCGCGCCCAGGTCATCGACGTCTCGAAACTGTCGGGCACCCAGGTGAAGTTCGGGGCGACGGTCAGCGTCGTCGACGAGGACACCGAGGAAGAGGCCCGCTACCAGATCGTCGGCGACCACGAAGCCGACGTGAAGGAGGGCCGCATCTCGCTGAGCTCGCCGCTGTCGCGCGCCATGATCGGCAAGGAAGTCGGCGAGGTGGTCGAGGTCTATACGCCCGGCGGCGTGAAGGCCTACGAGATCCTCAAGGTCGAGTGGGTCTAGCTTAAGCCCCATTCCAGGGACATTTGCGTGCGGCGCGCCGGACAGCTTAGGTTGACCGGCGCGTCGCTTTGCTATGGCCGGGATCACCGACGTGGTTGAAAAGAAAACATCGCAGGCGGCGGCGCCCAAGGCCGCAAAGGCGCGCAAGGCTC
>NZ_JBFTZS010000736.1:0-1254 GCF_056406675.1 Caulobacter sp. P1_B12_2
GTCATGTTCAGAACGCCCCTCATAGGCAGGGGGCGGTCAGCCCGCGCCGGTCCTGTCGGCCGACCGGCTGGAGGGCGTTGACCATGAAGCCGAGGCTGCGGATGCGATTGACCAGGCGAGCTCGCTTGCTGGCGGGCAAAGTCTACGTCTGGCGCAGGTCAGCCGCGCTTTCGTAGGGGGCGGGTCAGGACCTGGCCGTTTTCGGCAAAGCCCGTGGCCAAGCCGAAGGCGCGCAGGTCGGCAAGTTCGCCCGGCGCGTGAAGCAAGAGCTCGCCGCATCCGGCCGAGCGAGCGGCCTGGGAGGCGGCCTTCAGCAGCAGGCGCGCGACCCCGCTGCGCCGGCGATCCGGATCGACCAGCAGGGCGGAAATCCATCCCACCTTGAGATCGGCTGTCAGCACCGCGTGCCAGTGCACCGCGATCAGACCCGACGGCGGGCCCCATTCGTCGGCGAGGAGCAGGGCGCCGGGCTGATCCTGGATTGCGTTCAGACGCGAGGCCAACGCGTCTCGACCGACGGTCCGGCCCGCGGTCTTGAACAGCTCGGCCAAGCCGTCCACGTCGCCGCTGTCAGCCGCCCGAATGGATAGGCCGTGCCGGTTGGACATGACGAGGACGGCTCCTGTTCTTCGGACCGGGCTGCGACCTTTGGGGGGCCGGTTAGGTCAGTCGGCTGACCAGGAAACGAGCGCCGAGGCTCAGGCCCTGATCGTCCAGGCTGTGGCCAAGTCCGCGTGAGACGTGGGCCTCGACCTCGAAGCCGAGAGCCTTCAAGCTCTCCTCGGCCTGATGCAGGGCGGCCACGGGCAGGACCTCGTCGGCGTCGCCATGGACCAGCAGCACCGGCGGCTTGCTGACCCCCTCGACGGCCAGGGCGTCGGGATCGGCCAACATCCCTGAATAACCGACGATCCCGGCCAGGGTGTTTCGCCGTCTGGGGCCGACGTGCAAGGCCATCATCGTGCCCTGACTGAACCCCACCAGCGCCAGGCGGTCTTCGCTCAGGCCGTGTCTGGCCAGTTGGGCGTCGATATAGGCGTTCAGTTCAGGCGCGGAGACGCGCACCCCCGCCGCTCGGGCTTGGGGCGTCAGGCTGGTCAGCGGCCACCATTGCCGCCCGCCCGGAGCGCCAGGGCAGGGCTGCGGCGCGTCCGGGGCCAGGAAGAGCGTGTCAGGCAGGGCCGCGCGCCAATACGGGACCAGGCCGATCAGGTCCTCGCCGTTGGAGC
The DNA here is from genome assembly GCF_056406675.1 of Caulobacter sp. P1_B12_2. Classification (NCBI taxonomy): domain Bacteria; kingdom Pseudomonadati; phylum Pseudomonadota; class Alphaproteobacteria; order Caulobacterales; family Caulobacteraceae; genus Caulobacter; species Caulobacter sp. P1_B12_2. The sequence goes on from NZ_JBFTZS010000736.1 coordinate 1,230, forward strand.
CGTAGCCATGCAGCAGGATCACCAG
>NZ_JBFTZS010000737.1:0-1541 GCF_056406675.1 Caulobacter sp. P1_B12_2
GCCCCGTCCTGGCCCAGACCGCCCCCGCCGCGACCGCTCCGGCGGCCGCGCCGCACGCCCCGCCGCCGGCCCCGCCCTACGGCGCGCCGGTCACCCTGGCCCAGGCCAAGATCGCCGCGGCCGCCGCCGAGGCCGAAGCCCGCAAGCAGGGCTGGTCGATGGTCATCGTCGTGGTCGAGCCCAGCGGGGCCCTGGTGTTCAGCGAGAAGATGGACGGCGCCCAGTACGGCTCCAACGACGTGGCCCGCCGCAAGGCCGAGACCAGCGCCAGCTTCCGCCGCCCCACCTCGTACTTCCAGGAAGCGGTGAAGGGCGGCACGCTCAATGCGATCTTCACCGGCGCCCTGGCCATCGACGGCGGCGAGCTGCTGATCGTCGACGGCAAGATCGCCGGGGCTATCGGCGTCTCGGGCGGCTCCGGCGCCCAGGACGGCGCGGTGGCGCGCGTCGCGGCGGCTGCGCTGAAGTAACGCCTCGTGCTTGGGGACAGGCGCATGCGCCGCGTGGCCGGCCAGCCAGTCCGCGCCGTTCGAGGTGTGGGCCTTGCCCGCCAGCAGCCCCGCCCGCGCCGCGGCGACCGTCGCGCCGCAGATCGCCCCGACGATCTTGCCGTCGGCGTGCACCTGGCGCAGCAGGCCGTCCAAGGCCGCATCGCTGTAGCCCGGCCAGGCGTCCGAGCCGATCAGCAGGAAGACGTCGGCGTCGGCCAGCACCGGGTCGGCGAACTTGTAGTCCGCCGCGGCCAGCACGCCGCCGATCGAGGTCTGCGGTTCGCCGTCCGGCGTGGCGATCTCGACCTGCACGCCGCAATATTCGCGCAGATAGGCCAGCACCGTCCCGGCCTCCCAGTCGGCCCAGCCCGGTTGCAGGAAAGCGACGGCGATGGTCATGGGAGGTTCCTCTCGGCGATTTGGGATCGAACGCGGCGGACTGTCTTATGCTCCGACGCGCCGGCCTTTGTCAGCAGGCCCTCGCCCCCTACCGCAACGCGCGCCGAGCGCCCATATTGCCGGCCATGACCGACACAGCCCAACGCTCCGCCCCCCGTTCGTCCAGCGGCTTCGATCTGACCCCGCCGACCGAGCCCGAACGTGAACGCCTGGAGGCCGACCTGACGGCCGAGGAGGCTCGCGTCCTGCTGCATCACGGCACCGAGGCCCCGTTCTGCGGCGGCCTGCTGGGCGAGAAGAGCCCCGGCGTCTATTGCTGCCGCGAGTGCGGCCTGCCGCTGTTCGAATACAAGACCAAGTTCGAGAGCGGCACCGGCTGGCCCAGCTTCTACGCCCCGTTCGACGAGGCCCACGTCAAGGAGGTGCGCGACACCTCCTACGGCATGCTGCGGATCGAGACGCTCTGCGCCCGCTGCGACAGCCACCAGGGTCACGTCTTCCCGGACGGCCCGGCCCCGACGCGGCTGCGCTATTGCATCAATTCGGTGTCGCTGCAGTTCGTGAAGTCCGGCGATCCCCTGCCCGACCCGTTGCATCGCGGGGATGAGGTCAAGGGCTAGCGCACCGCCGGGGACATGCCCTTGCGGCGTG
>NZ_JBFTZS010000738.1:0-2315 GCF_056406675.1 Caulobacter sp. P1_B12_2
GCACGCCGACCGCCCGGAAGACGCCCTGCAACCCGGCGACCGCGCGCCCGACGGCAGGCTGCGCGACGGGGCCGGACAGCCGGTCCGCCTGTTCGACCTGCTGGCCGGTCCGCACTGGACCCTGCTGGCCCGCGCCGGCGATCCGGCGGGAGCGCCGACGCCCCGCCCGGGCCTGCGCATCCACGCGGTCGGCCAGAACGGCGCGCTGCGCGATCCCGAGGACGTGCTGGGCCGGACCTACGGCCTGGCCGACGGCGAAGCGGTTCTGATCCGCCCCGACGGCTACGTCGCGGCCTTCACGGACGGGACGAACGCAACGCGGCTGGAGCCCTATCTGGTCGGCGTCGGCCTGGGCGCTCCCTCGCGCGCTGACCCGCGAGCCGCCTGACGGTCAGCCGCCACGTTCGCAGCCCAGCACCGCGCCGACCGCTAGCGTCAGGGCGCCCAAGGCCAGCAGAAGCCATTTGGCCTGGGTGGCGGCGTGGGCCGCGCGCGCCAGGCCGTCCCGCGCGCCCTTGACGATCATCCAGGCCTCCAGCCCGTCCTCGGCCAGGTCGGCGATCGCCGCCAGCAGCACCAGGGCGGCCCCGGACTGGAACACCGGCGTCAGATAGCCGTGGACGGGTCCGCCGTGGCCGTCGAGCGGCTGGTTGAGGATCAGCAGCAGGGCCAGGATGACGGCCGAGCTCGCATAGCCGGCGATCAGCAACAGGTCGAAGCCGAGCGCGGTCCAGACATACGAGAACACCTTTGGGGCGGTGTCCGACGCGGCCCGCCAGCGCGCGACCGCCCGCCCGAAGGCCTGGGCCGTTCGCCGCCGTTGCAGGCTGACCGTGGTCGGAAGCTTTAGCCTGCGCAGCCTCCTGTCGGCCCAGGCGGTGATCAAGGCGCCGACCACGCCGGCCAGGCCCGTCGCCGCCAGCCACAGCCACAGGCGCGCGCCCTTCATCTGACCGGGGGCGGGACGGGTCTGTCCGCCGGGGGCTTGGAGACCGACGTCGGCCAGGATATCGCGCAGCTTGCCCTCGGCCAGGCAGGTGCTCTTCATCTTCAGGTCCGGCGCAATCAGCGGCCTGCCCGATCCGGGCGTTGTCAGGATGCCCAAGGCCTCGTCGGCGTGCTGCATGGCGCTCTTGGACAGCGCCCAATCCATCGGCACCTGGCCGCTGCTGGGCTTGCACAGGTGGACCAGCCGATAGGTCGGCGAGACGCCCCACTCGCCGGACCCGGTGGTCGGCGCGGCCGCGCCGGGCCGTGCGAGCCCCGCGAGGCGGCGAGGCCGTCCAGCGGCCCCAACAGGTCGGCCGCGAAATTGTGGGTGGGCGACTTGAACAGCGCGTCGGCTTCGCATCCAGGCGGCGTCTTTCCGGCCGGGGCCTTGCAGTCCCTGGCGCCCGCCCGGATCAGGTCGGCCGCCGTATCGTCGCTGTTGGTGTCGTTGTTCAGCTCGATGAACACCGGCTTGAGCCTGATCCCCTTGGCGTTGGCGATCCGCAGGGTGGCGGCGGCGACGTCGGCCATCGTGGCCACCCCGCCGCCGTCGAAATAGCCGCCGTCGAGCACGTGGCCCGCGGGCGTTCCGTCGGCCCGGATCAGGGTGCCGCCCGGGCTGACCAGCGGGAAGCGCGCTCCGTTGAGGATCGCCGTGGAGATCCGCACGTCGCGGCCGGTCAGGGCGTGGAAGTCGATCGAATTGGGAAAGTCTTCGGGCGTGACGACGACGCTGGCGGTGATGATGCGCCGGCCGTCCTCCTGCCGCGCGCCGTTGATCATCACGATGGGCAGCCAAGACGGAGCGGACGGGCCGGCGGGCGGGCGCCACAGAGACAGAAAGGGCTTGGTCCAGAGGTTGTCGTCGCCGCACCGCCCGTGGCCGGCATCGTTGTCGTTGGGGGGCCGGCAATGCTGCCGCCAGCCGGATTCGAAGCCCGTCTCCAGGGTCTCGGCGCGGTCGGGCAGGACCGGGACGGCCACAGGCAGGAAGCGCTGGGCCAGGTCGGGGAACAGCAGCCCTCCCACGGCCGGGCTGAGATAGTCGATCCCCGCCACGTGGGCCACGCCGTCGGCGAACGGCGCGCCGGACAGGCCGGGCTTGTCGGCCAGGGTCGAGACATAGGCCATCACGCCCACCGAACCGCCCGAGACGCTGCTGATGGCGAACACCCGATCGCTGAACGGCTTGCCCTGGTCCTTGGTCTCGAACTGCAGCTTGCCCAAAACGTCGGCGGCCCAGTAGCCCGCGCGCGACGCCCCGCCCTCGGCGGCCACGAAGACGATCGGCGTTTCCGGTCCGCCCGGCTGGCAGGCCTGGGGGC
>NZ_JBFTZS010000739.1:0-1244 GCF_056406675.1 Caulobacter sp. P1_B12_2
TGGCCGAGCCGAACGGGGCCGAAGGGCGGGGCATGCGCAGGAACTCCGGCTCGGCCACCGCCGCCCGGGCTCGGCGCACCGAGACGCCCACGGCAAGATGGCTCTCGGAATCGCCCTTGTAGACGCCGCGCGACGGGGTGACGTCGCTATAGTCGCGGCCCACCGCCACGGCCACGTGGCGCTCGCCGGTCATCACATTGTTGGTCGGATCGAAACCCACCCAGCGATAGCTGGGCAGGAACACCTCGACCCACGCGTGGGTGGCGTCGGGGTCGGAGCGGTCGCCGGCCTCGCGATCGGTGAACAGGTAGCCGGAGACGTAGCGGGCCGGAATGCCCCACGAGCGGCAAACCGCCAGCATGATGTGGGCGAAGTCCTGGCAGACGCCGCGGCCGGCGCTGAGCGCCAGGTCGATCGGGCTGTCGGCGTCGGTCACCCCCGGCTGGTATTCGAAGGCCTTGTAGATCGTGTCGCACAGGGCCTGGACGGCCGAATAGGGATCGCGACGACGCAGGGCGTCGATGTCGTGCTCGGTGATAAAGGTCTCCAGGGCCGGCGTGACCGTCACGAACCCGTGGGGCTGCAGATAGTCGAAGCACTCGCCGCGCACGAAGGCGCTCTTCAGCCGCTCCCATTCGCCCATGTCCAGCGGCTGCGGCCATTCGAGCACCGGCTCGGTCTCGACGGCCGAGCGGGCGATGATCGTCAGGCCGTCATGCGGCTGGGGCACGTCGAAGTGATAGACGGCGTTGCCGAAGCTGTCGGCGTAGGAGAACACTTGGGCGGCCGGCTCGATGTCCAGCTCGAAGCTGACCAACCGCTGGCGCGCGCCCTTCTGGGGCTGCATCCACAGCTCCATCAGGCTTTCGCGGACGGGCCGCTCGTAATGGTACTGGGTGACGTGGCGGATCTCGAGAAGCACGGGCGGTATTCCTAAGCTTGCCCCCTAAGCGGGCAGGCGCATTTCCAGAGGATAGGCGACGAAGGTCTCGTAGATCGCCTGATGGATGCGGGCGCATTCGTTGGCCACGGTGGTCAGCAGTTCGCCGGCGCCCAGGCTCTCCAGCTCGCCGACGTCGGCGAACTCCAGCCGGGCCTTCAGCCGCCCGGCCAGCCGTTCCGGCGCCGCGCGGCCGGTGGCCTCGACGTGGCGGGCCAGCTCGCTCAGGTGCTTCTCGATCTGATTGGTCGCGAAACGGATCGAGCGCGGGAAGTCCTCGTCGAAGACCATGAACTCCAGGATG
>NZ_JBFTZS010000740.1:0-1243 GCF_056406675.1 Caulobacter sp. P1_B12_2
AGCTTGTGGCGGACCAGGGGGTGGTCGACGATGGTGACGCCTTGCATGGCCGCGCTTTCCGTCTTTCAGGGCGCCGATCGCGACGCCGCCTTCAGCGCCCCAAGTGCCGCCTTACGGCGCGCGCGCCAAGCGGAAAACGCCTAGGCCGTGACGCCGTGGGCCGCCAGGAACATCTCGACCGCCGGCAGCACCTCGCGGTCGATCTCCTCGGGGGTCGGCTCAGCCATGGCGTTGCACAGCCGGGCCTTCATCATCCAGTTCTGGCACATGCCGATGAACTGGCGCGCGGCGTGGACCGGGTCGTCGATCTTCTTCAGCTGCCCCTGGTCGATGGCCTGCTGCAAGATGGAGCCCAGCAGTTCCGCGCCCCTACGGGGGCCGGTCTCGTGAAATGCCAGTCCCAGCGCCGGCGTACGCTGCGCCTCGGCGACGATGACGCGGAAATTGGCCATGCTGAAGTCGCTCAGCACGATCGACAGGAAGGTGCGCCCCACCTGGGTCAGGGCTTCGCGGATGTCGCCGACCTCCGACGTCAGATCGAACATGCTGTCGCGCTGCCAGGCGCAGTGGCGCACCACATAGGCGGCGAACAACTCTTCCTTGTTCTTGAAGTAGTTGTAGAGCGTGCCCTTGGATCCGCCGACCCTGGCGGCGATCGTCGACATGGACGCGTTGGCGTAGCCCTCCTCCAGGAACACGTCGCGGGCGACGTCCAGGATGGCTTCACGGCGAGTGTCTCGGTCGAGACGCGGTTTCACGTCCTGCATCATTTCTTTTCCTTCGGGTTCCCCCTTGATCCCGTCAAGCTCACGGTTATATCAGCGCCATCATATGACCGTACAGTACGGTCAATTCAAGGTCGGCGCACATGACTACCAACGCCCTGGACAAGCCCTTCGCCTCCCCCCTCGCTTCGGGGACGCCAAGGTCTCGCGAGGTCGGCGTGACGGTTTCGATCCTGCTGGCCGCGATGCTGACCAGCGCCTGCGCCACGATGCCGGCCGCCACGCCTGCTCTGGTGGCCAAGGCTCCCGAGACCTACGCCACCGCCCAGACCCTTCCCGGCTCGGACGCCGCCGCCTGGCCGGCCGACGCCTGGTGGAAGGCCTATGGCGACGCCCAGCTGGACGCCCTGGTCGACGAGGCCCTGACGGGCTCTCCCACCCTCGCTCAGGCCGAGGCCCGCCTGCGCCGCGCCCAGGCCCTGGCCAACCAGGCCAAGGCCGCTCAACTGCCCAGCGTC
>NZ_JBFTZS010000741.1:0-1241 GCF_056406675.1 Caulobacter sp. P1_B12_2
GGCCCGGATGGACGCGGCTGACGGCCACGCTGCCCTCCAGCACCGTCACCCGCGCCTGGTCGCCGCGCAGGCCGGTGGTGAAGCGGGTGCCGGTGACGATCACCTGCCGGTCGGCCAGGGCGACCTGGAACGGATGGGTCTTGTCGTGGGCGACGGCGAAATAGGCGGTCCCCTTGTCCAGCGCGAGCCGGCGCACGGGACCGTCCAGGCGAGCGCGCAGGGTGGTGGCGGTGTCCAGGGTGACGTGCGATCCGTCGGCCAGCACCACCTCGCGGATCTCGCCGACGGCGGTCTGGTAGATTGTCGCGCCGGCCATCGGGTCCCTGGCCGGCCACACGGCGACGACCAGGGCGGCGGCGGCCAGGCCGCCGAGGGCGGGAGCCAGCCAGACACCACGCGACCGTCGGCGGGCCTTCGCGGCGCGCGGGATCAGGTTGAGGTCGCCGACGAACTCGGCGCGCAGGGCCTTGCTGTCGCGAACGGCCGCCTTCACGGCGCTGTAGTCGTCCAGGTGACGTGGATCGGCGTCGAGCCACGTCTCGAACGCGTCCAGGTCGCGGGGCGAGACCTTAGTCCGGCCCAGGCGCACGACCCAGCTCTCGGCCGTTCGCGGCTGGCGTTCAAAGAGGCGGACGAAGCGGTCGAGCATGTCGGAGGAGCGGCCTTCCCGGAGGGGACTTGTTTTCTCAACGATCGGCGGGAGCATTACCTCAGGTCCTCCCGCGCGGCTTTCAGCCGTCGGAGCGCCTCGGCGAGGTGCTTTTCCACCATGCTGACCGAAACGCCCAGGCGCTCGGCGATCTGTCGATAGCTCAGATCCTCGAAGCGATGCAGCAGGAAGGCGTCGCGGCAGCGAGGCGGCAGGGCCCGGATCGCCTGGGCCACGCCGGCCAGATCCTGGCGGGCGATCGACTGGCGATCGGCGGCGGGGGCGTCGCTGGGGACGGCTTCCCAGGCGGCCGTCTCGGCGTCGGCGTCCAGCCACGCGGCCCGCGCGCGCTCGCGGTTCGTCGCCTTCCACTGATCCTTCAGCAGGTTTCTGGAAATGACGAAGAGCAGGGGGCGGGCGTCGGCGTCACCGACCCGGTGCCCCGCCCGGTGGAAGCGGGCGAAGGCTTCCTGAACAAGATCCTCGGCGTCATCCAGGRACTGGCCGCGCCGCTGCAGGTAGCCCACGAGTTCGGCGCGCAGCTTGGTGAGGTCGGTCGAGTGCGGGGTCATCAGCATGGCCCGCCCAGACG
>NZ_JBFTZS010000742.1:0-1239 GCF_056406675.1 Caulobacter sp. P1_B12_2
GCGCAAGGACATCGTCCTGGGCGAGGCGACGGACGAGGCGCGCCTGGTGCGGTTCGTGGTCGGGCCCGACGGGACCGTGGTGCCTGACGTGGCGCGCAAGCTGCCCGGGCGCGGCATGTGGGTCGACGCCACCCGCGAGGCGGTGACGACGGCCGCCAAGAAGGGCCTGTTTTCGCGCTCGGCCAAGACCAAGCTGTCCGCCCCGGCCGATCTGGCCGACCAGGTGGAACGGCTGCTGTCCAAGCGGGTTCTGGACGGGCTGGGGCTTGCACGGCGCGGCGGAACGATTATCTCAGGCTTCGAAAAGGTCTCCTCGGCTTTGGCTTCGGGACAGACCGCCTGGCTCATCGAGGCGTCCGACGGCGCAGCCGATGGTCGCCGGAAGATTCTCACCGCGGTCCACAAGGCCCCGAACAGCCCGAAAATCTGCGGGATGTTCAGCTCCGACGAATTGGGTTTGGCCTTGGGCGGGGAGAATGTGATACACACGGCGCTTCTTGCCGGGCGCGGCACTGATCGCTGGACTTTGGACGTCGAGCGGTTATCAGGCTTCCGCCCACTCCTTCCCTCGAGTTGGTCGGCGAGTTGGCGCGAGGAGCCCTAGGGTCCTGGCCTCGACGAATGGCTCCATTCGTCGGCGACAGGGGTCTGGAACTTGAAATGAGGAGCGTGATCCGCTCCTGAGCGAAGGGTCGGGAAACGCGCTTCCTTTGGGAAGTACGTCCAGGCCCCTTTCTCACATGGATCAAACGTTTTTGGCCGGCCCAGCCGGCGGAAGTACAAGCGAGCGCATGAGCGACGAGAACGATAACGGTCGGCCTGGTTCCAACCCCGGCGGGCGAGCGCCCATTACGCTGAAGCCCCGTCAAGGGTCTGTCAGCGCTGGCGTCGTGAAGCAGAGCTTCAGCCACGGCCGCACCAAGACGGTGGTGGTTGAAACCAAGCGCGTGCGCCCGCACGTGCCGCCGGCCGGCAATCTCGCCGCGCCGTCCTCGGCCGAGCGCCGTCAAGGCGACGCCCCGCGTCCGCAGTCGTCTTCGGGCGGCGGCGGTTCAGCCGGCGGCCTGTCGCAAAGCGAGATGGTGGCCCGCCAGCGCGCCATCGAGGCCGCTCGCGAACATCAGGAACGCCAAGCGGCCGACCGTAGCGCCGCGGAAGCCCGCGCTGCTGCAGAAGCCGCCGCGGCGCGCGACGCCGCCGCCAAGGCCGCCGCAGCCGCCAAGGCCGCGGCTCCGGCCC
>NZ_JBFTZS010000743.1:0-1234 GCF_056406675.1 Caulobacter sp. P1_B12_2
GGGCGCCAACGCCCCCAACCTGTTCGTCGACGCCAAGAGCGCCGAGAGCGCCCTGCCGCCGTTCTCGGACGGGACCCGCGACGAGGTCGGGCAGCGGCGGGCGCTGGAGGCGGTGCTGGCCCACGTGGCCGACCCCGCGGCCAATCCCGTYTCGCCGGTCTATGGCGGGCCGATGATCGACGGCGCCTCGGCCTGGTGCTGGGACGCCCGGCCCTTTCCCGACTTCCCGGCCCGGAGCGGCGTCTGGGCCGACGGACCCAACTGGACCCTGGGCCACTGGCTGAACGGCCGCGCCGGGATCGCGCCGCTGCCCGAGCTGATCGCCGCCCTGGCCCAGCGGGCCGGCGCGGCGATCGATCCGGGCGAGGCCGGGGGTTCGGTGGTGGGCTACGTGATCGATCGCCCCATGCGCTTGCGCGACGCCCTGGCGCCGTTGCTGGAGGCCTTCGCCCTGGACCCTGTCGAGCGCCAGGACGGCGTCGTGCTGGCGGGGCGTTCCGGGGTGGCGGCCCTGACCCTGGGCGACGACGATCTGGCCTGGCCGGAGGATCGCGACGCGCCCGTCGTCGCCGCCCGGACCTTGGCCGCGCCGGTCCAGACCCTGCGCCTGCGCTTCATCGACGCCGCCCGCGACTACCAGACCGGCGCGGTGACCGTCCGCCGCGAGCTGGGGGAGGGCGGCGCCGATCTCGACGCGCCGCTGGTCCTGGCCGCCGCCGACGCCCAGGCCGTGGCCGAGCGCCTGCTGGGCGCCGCCGATCCGCGTGAGGCGACGGTGCATCTATCGCCCCTGGCCGCCCTGCGTCTGGAGCCCGGCGATCGTCTGGGGTTGGACGGCGCGACCTGGCGGGTGACGCGGATCGATCTGGACGAGCATCCCCGCGCCCAGCTGGCGCCGGTGGTCGATCCGGTGCGGGTGAGCGGCGACCTCGACTGGTCGCCCGCCCCGCCGCGCGAGGTCTCGGGGCCGCCGGTGCTGCACATCCTGGACCTGCCCCTCTTGCAAAATCTTGGGGGCCAGGCGGACGAGCGGCCGCTGGTCGCGGTCGCCGCCGCGCCGTGGCGGGCCTTCGACATCCATGCCGGGGTCGGGGCCGAGGCCCTGAGCGTCCGGGCGACCGCCGGCGCGCCCGCGACGGTCGGCGTCACCCTGTCGGCCCTGCCGGCCGGACCGCTGCACCGCTTTGACCGCGCCACGCGCCTGACGGTGCGGCTGGAGGGGACAGGCCCGATC
>NZ_JBFTZS010000744.1:0-1229 GCF_056406675.1 Caulobacter sp. P1_B12_2
GCCCATCTATGACGTCACCCTGTCGGCCGATGGCAAGACGGCGACCATCGCCGGGACCAATAGCCGGGTCGACACCACCAACCTGCGAGGCTGGGCGGCGCGCGCGCCGAACTGATCCGGCTTTTGGTTCGCCCCGCGCTTCCCGCATGACGTCACCGCATGCGGGCTTGCGTGCGGCGGGACTTCCGGATGAGAGTCGGCGCAACGTCGAAACCGCCGCGAGCCCCGCATGGCCGAGATCCTCAACCTGAACCAAGCCCGCAAGGCCAAGGCCAAGACCGACGCCAAGTCCAAGGCCGTCGAGAACCGCGCCAAGTTCGGCCGCACCAAGGCAGACAAGACCCTGGACGCGGCCCGCGCCGACAAGCTGAACCGCGACCTGGACGGCGCCAAGCGCGAGGACTGAACGCCAAGATCCTCTCTCTATGAGAGAGGGTTTCTATGAGCCGCTTGGCTCGACAATTGATATCCGCTAGCGCGGCGCCAGGTAGCGTCGCGGCTTCGCCTGGGCCTCGCGGCTCGCCGCCGCCTTCTGCTCACGCGCCTTGCTCGCCAGCCAGGCCTTGCGGGCAGCGATCCACTCCTGGACCAGCAGCACCCAGCCGAACGTGGTTTCCTTATGGGTCTTGACCGCTTCGTCCATCACCCTCGCCTCCTGTCCGTTATGATGACGGGAATTTCGCGCTTGAAGCGCCGCGTGACAAACGCGGCCTCCTTGGGTAATCATAAGCAGTACTTATGTCAGACATCCTCGCCAGCCTGCCGCTCRGCGCTATCCGGATCTTCGAGGCCGCCGCGCGCCTGAAGAGCTTCACCCGCGCCGCCGACGAACTGAGCGTGAGCCAGGCCGCCGTCAGCTGGCAGGTGAAGGCCCTGGAGCAGCGCCTGAACCAGGCGCTGTTCACCCGTCTGCCGCGCGAGGTGGCCCTGACCCCAGCCGGCGAGCGCCTGTCGCGCGCGGCGACCGAGGCGATGAGCGTCCTGCGTACGGCGGTGTCCGACCTGGTCGACACCGAGGAAGGCGTGTTGTCGATCACCACGGTGCAGAGCATCGGCGGTCACTGGCTGGCGCCGCGACTGGGCGGGTTCCAGATCGCCCACCCCCGGATCGCCGTGCGGCTGGATGCCTCCAGCCGGGTCGTCGACCTGCAGCGCGAGTCGTTCGACCTGGCCCTGCGCGCCGGGTCCGGCGAATGGCCGGGCCTGGAGGCGCACCTGCTGGTCCCCTC
>NZ_JBFTZS010000745.1:0-1229 GCF_056406675.1 Caulobacter sp. P1_B12_2
CGCCCGACCTGCTGGTGGGCGTCATGCGCGACGCCACGATCGAGCGGGCCCGCGAGACCGCCCTGCAGCAGGCCCGCGCCGAGGCCGAAGGCCTGGCCGCCGGCCGTGCCCGGTTCCTGGCCAATATGAGCCACGAACTGCGCACGCCGCTGAACGCCATCATGGGCTTCTCCGACATCATGCGCGCCCGGATGTTCGGCCCCCTGACCGACCGCTACGGCGAATACGCCGAGCTGATCCATGAGAGCGGCCGCCACCTGCTGGACCTGATCAACGACGTGCTCGACATGTCCAAGATCGAGGCCGAGCGCTTCGAGCTGCAGCGCGGCGAGTTCGACGCCCGCGAGGCGGTGACCGCCGCCATGCGCCTGCTGCGGGTCCAGGCCGACGCGGCCGGGGTGCAACTGCGCGGCGTGCTGCCGCCGAACGAGCTGGAGGTCGACGCCGACCGCCGGGCGCTCAAGCAGATCGTGCTGAACCTGGTGTCCAACGCCCTGAAGTTCACGCCGCGCGGCGGCCAGGTGACGGTCACCGCCGATGGCCACGACGGCGAGTTCGAGCTGGTCGTCGCCGACAGCGGCGTCGGCATTTCGCCTGAGGACCTGGAACGGCTTGGCCGCCCCTACGAGCAGGCCGGCGGCGTCGATCAGCGCGCCAAGGGCACGGGCCTGGGCCTGTCGCTGGTGCGGGCCTTCGCCAAGCTGCACGGCGGCGAGATGAACATCGAGAGCCGGCTGGGCGCGGGGACGAGCGTGTCCGTCCGGATGCCGGTGCTGCTGAAGGCCTCGCGCCCGGCGATGGAGGCTCCGCTGCTGGAGCCTTTGCCGGAGGTCGAGCCGGACGACGAGCTTGGCCCGAACGTCGTGAAGTTCGCCCCGCCGAGGTAGGCGGCTCACCCACCTGCCCCCTACGGGTCGCTTCGCGACCGTCTTCCCCATAGGGGGAAGACCCTACAGCGCGAGGCTCCTCCGCCCCCTATGGGGGCGGACAGACCGCGTAGCGGCCAGGTGGGGGCAAGCGTTAGCCGCCCAGACCCCTACCGCAAGAACGCCCGCCCCGCCGCGAAATCCCCCACCTCCACATACGCCCGCCGGACCACGTCCACGCCGCCGCGGCTGGTGAACACGAACTCGACGGTCGCGGCCTCGCGGGGGTCCAGGCGGCTCATCGCCTCGGCGGCTTCGCGGGGGAAGCGGAACGACAGGCCGGTCTTGGCGCCGGTCGGCAGC
>NZ_JBFTZS010000746.1:0-1220 GCF_056406675.1 Caulobacter sp. P1_B12_2
CCGGCGCGCCAAGGCGCTTCACCGTCGGCTGAGCCAGGGTTTCCCGCCACAAGGGCGGGAATGACGGATTAAGTTGGAGGACCTCACTGTCGGTCGAACAGCAGAAAAGGCTGGATATCGATCCGTCCTACCCCTTCCTGAACCCCCGCAGCACATTGGCCTCGGTGCTCAGCTGCAGCGTCGCGTAGTCGATGCGGGCCGTGTCGGAGAACAGCAGGTAGTAGTATTTCATCTGCTCGGACCACCAGTAGCCGGGGCAGTTGTCGCCCTGGGTCATCGGGCGGGTGGTGATGTCCTTCAGCGCCGTGTAGCCGAAGGCGGCGCGGCTGGTGGCCTTCATCTGGCGATAGTGGATGGCGGCCAGCTTGCGGTAGCGGACGTCGCGGCCCTCCAGCCACAGGTTCAGGCAGGCGTCGGGATATTCCGGGCGCAGGCCGGTGTGCTTGCGGCGCGGCTGGCGGRTGGTGACGTCGATCGATTCCGGGATCACCCCGAACGTCGCCTGAAGTTCGGTGAACGAGGCCAGGTAGTCGTCGCCCTGGGCCTTGCGGCCGACCTGGCCCAGCAGGCCGGCATAGTAGGCGGCCAGCTCGCTCTGGGCCGTCCCGGTCACCGCCCCGGTCTCGAAATCGACCATCGGGAACCACAGGCGGCCGTCATAGCGCTTGGCCTGGTGGGCCAGCTGAGCGTCCACGCACTCGATCGCCCAGCGCTTGCAGTCGGCGTCGCCGAACAGTTCCCAGGCGTCCCACAGGTACTCGTAGAAACTGTCGGCATAGACGTCGATGCTGGCGTTGCGGCTGGTGAAGTCGCCGGTCGTCGCATGGATGTTGGCGGCCATCAGGCCGATCTTCGAGCGGCGATCCAGGGCGTGGCGCATGGCCCGCTTGGCCATGTCGAAATATTTGCGGTCGCCGGTCAGCTGGCTCAGCACGCCGAACTCCGACAGGTAGGTGCCGATCTCGGCCAGGTTGGTCTCGGGATCGCTGACCGCGCCGGTGCGCAGGTTCACATAGCGCCAGGGCAGGCCGTGCGGCGAGGCCTCGAAGGCCTTGGTCAGGCGGTCCGCCAGGTCCTTGGCCTTGGCCAGCAGCACGGGATCGCCGCACGCCAGGTGGGCCGACAGCAGGCCGCCGACCAGGCGGATATTGGTCTCGAAGACTTGCGCATTGCCGTCGACGTCGAAGTTCAGGTTCGCCTTGACCCAGTCGACCCCGGCC
>NZ_JBFTZS010000747.1:0-1218 GCF_056406675.1 Caulobacter sp. P1_B12_2
TCTGATGAGCCTGCCCAAGCCCTCGCCCGCCCTGGTCGCGGCGGTGCACGCGGGCGCCGACTACCTGGCCGCCCACGCCATCCATGATCAGGCCTGGACCGGCGGGAAGGACACCGAAGGCGGCCGCCGCCTGACGCCCAAGCCGGGCGCCGGACCGCTCTGGGCCCGCTACTACGCCGCCGTCACCAACCGCCCGGTGTTCGGCGACCGCGACAAGACCATCCACGACGACGTCAACGAGCTGACCCTCGAGCGGCGCAATGGCTACGCTTGGTTCAACACCAGCCCCCAAAAGGCGCTGGACGCTTACGCCGTCTGGAAAAAGGCCCATCCGGCGGCCGGTTGAGGCGGCGTCACAAACCCGTCGCCGAACCCTCGTCGAAGCGTCGCAGGCTTGCCCTAACACCCCGGACCTTCAACGCCCGCAAAGGGCCGAGGTCGGAGGGGTTCCATGCTCATCAAATCTGCACGCCATGCCTTGCTGGCGGCGAGCGCGCTCGGCGTGCTCGCGATCGCTTCGATCGCCCACGCGGCGGACGCTCCGGCCCCCGCCGCCGCCACGCCGGCCGAGCCCGACGACGCCGTCGAGCAACTGCTGGTCACCAGCCTGTCGACCACCCGTTCGGCCGTGCAGCTCAGCGGCTCGGAAATGCAGAAGATCCTGCCCGGCCTGTCGCCGCTGAAGGCCATCCAGACCCTGCCCGGCGTGCTCTATGTGACGGCCGATCCGTGGGGCAACAACGAGCAGAACACCTCGCTGTTCATCCACGGCTTCAACGGCCAGCAGTTGGGCTACACCCTGGACGGCGTGCCGCTGGGCGACCAGAGCTACGGCAACTACAACGGCCTGTCGCCGCAGCGCGCGGTGATCAGCGAAGTGGTCGGCAAGGTGATCCTGTCTTCGGGCGCCGGCTCGCTGGGCACCGCCTCGACCAGCAACCTCGGCGGCGCGGTCGAGACCTTCACCAACGACCCGCGCGCCGAGTTCGGCGGCCAGTTCAACCAGACCCTGGGCAGCTACGACACAACCCGCACCTTCGTTCGCCTGGACAGCGGCACGTTCGGCGGAAACAACGCGCTCTACTTCGCCTACGCCCATCAGAAGGCCAAGGCCTGGGACTTCAACGGCAAGCAGGGCGGCGATCAGGCCAATCTGAAATATGTCCGCGACGGCGAGGCCGGCAAGCTGACCTTCTATCTGTCCTATTCGGACAAGAC
>NZ_JBFTZS010000748.1:0-1208 GCF_056406675.1 Caulobacter sp. P1_B12_2
ACACCTACGCCGAGCTGATCGCCGCGCCGGACAGCGCGGTGAAGGGCAAGATCGTCGTGATCACCCAGCCGATGGTCCGCGCCCAGGACGGCGCCGGCTACGGCGTGGCCGGCATTTCGCGGCGCTCGGGTCCGGTCGAGGCCGCCAAGCGCGGCGCGGTCGGCGTGCTGATCCGCTCGATCTCGACCTCGGACTCCACTGTCCCGCACACCGGCGTCACCGCCTTCGGCGAGCAGGTCGTCACCATCCCCGCCGCCGCCCTGGGCGTGCCGGAGGCCGAGCAACTGGAGCGCCTGGCCGCCAAAGGCCCGCTGCGCATCAAGCTGAAGCTCGACTCCAGCGTCGACCCCAAGGACGTGGCCTGGAACATCTCGGGCGAGATCAAGGGCTCTGAAAAGCCTGACGAAGTGATCGTCATAGGCGGCCACCTGGACAGCTGGGACGTCGGCACCGGCGCCCTGGACGACGCCACGGGCGTGGCCATCACCACGGCCGCCGCCAAGCTGATCGGCGACCTGCCCAAGCATCCCAAGCGCACCATCCGCGTGGTGATGTTCGGCTCGGAAGAGAGCGGCGGCTCGTCGGAAGCCTATCTGGCGGCCCACAAGGACGAACTGCCCAAGATCGTTCTGGCCGGCGAGAGCGACACCGGCGCCGACCGCATCTACAGCCTGCAGATCCCCAAGGGCTCGGCCGCCCACCCGGCCATGCAGACCGCCGCCCGCGTGCTGACCCCGCTGAAGATCTATGTCGACCGCAATCCGCCGGCCCACGCCGGCGCCGACATCGAGGGCCTGGAGGAGTCCGGCGTGCCGGTGATCGCCCTGAATCAGGACGCCAGCCGCTACTTCGACTACCACCACACGATGGACGACACCCTGAACAAGGTCCGTCCGGACGAACTGGCGCAGAACGTCGCGGCCTGGGCCAGCTTCGTCTACCTCGTTGCCGACAGYGACATCGACTTCCGGACGCTGAGCGCGGCGGCGTAGGCCGCGCCGGTGGCCAGGCTGACCTCCCGCTCGGCCGAGGGGCCGCCGAGAAGGACGGCGATGTGGTGTTTGACGAGGGGCGCTGGGGTCATGCGTCCCAGTTAGCGAGGACGCGTCAAGACGTGAGGGAGGCGCTTCGGAAGTTCGGTGCAGGGCTTTGGGGACACGCCGCAAGGGCATGTCCCCCAGTCCGCGATCGGGGACACGCCCTTGTGG
>NZ_JBFTZS010000749.1:0-1207 GCF_056406675.1 Caulobacter sp. P1_B12_2
CGCCAGCGCCGTGCAGGGCGACGGCTGCGACCTGTTCTGGCCGTGCATCGACTTCCCGACCGGCGAGCCGTTGCTGGTGGACTTCTACATCACCGTGCCCGCCCCGCTGTCGGCCCCGGCCGGCGGCGTGCTGGTGGGCGTCGAGGAAAAGGACGGCTGGCGCACTTTCCACTGGCGCCAGAAGCAGCCCGACACCTACGCCATCGCGGTCAATGTCGGCCCCTATGTGAAGTTGGAAGACACCTACAAGAGCCGGTTCGGCGACAGCTTCCCGATCGAATACTGGTACCTGAAGAGCGACGATCCGGCCAAGGCCAAGGCCCTGTTCGCCGAGTTTCCGACCACGCTCGACTTCTTCGAGCAGATGATCGGTCCCTATCCGTTCCGGTCCGAGAAGCTGGGCGTCGTCGAGACGCCGCATCTGGGCATGGAACACCAGACCATGAACGCCTACGGCAACGAGTACAAAAAGGACGTCTACGGCTACGACTGGCTGTTCCAGCACGAGCTGTCGCACGAGTGGTTCGGCAACCAGGTGACCAATGTCGACTGGGATGACATGTGGATCCACGAGGGCCTGGGTAGCTACATGCAACCGCTGTTCTCCCAGTGGCTGCACGGCGACATGGAATACATGACCCGCCTGAACGCCCAGCGGGTCGGCAGCAAGCACCAGTTCCCGATCGTCGCCGGCCGCGTGATGACCGAGGACGAGGTCTACAAGCCCGTGGGCGGCCCGGCGAACGACATCTACGCCAAGGGCTCGAACGTCATGCACACCCTGCGCGCCACGATCGGCGACGAGGCGTTCTTCAAGTCGGTGCGCACCCTGGTCTATGGTCGTCCCGATCCCAAGCCCGGCAACTTCGCGCCGCGCTACGCCACCACCAAGGACTTCATCGCGATCGTCAACGAGTTGACCGGCAAGGACTATCAGTGGTTCTTCGACGCCTATTTCTACCAGGCCAAGCTGCCGGAGCTGCGGACCACGCGCGACGGCGACGACCTGGTGCTGAGCTGGAAGACGCCCTCGGGCAAGGCCTTCCCGATGCCGGTCGAGGTCAAGGTCGGCGACAAGATCGTCACCGCGTCGATGGCCGACAACACCGGCCGCATCAAAGTTGGCGACGCCGTGCCGGTGATCGTCGATCCGGCTTCCAAGGTCCTGCGTCGCCAGCCCTACCTGGAGGAGTACGCGGTCTGGAAG
>NZ_JBFTZS010000750.1:0-1204 GCF_056406675.1 Caulobacter sp. P1_B12_2
GTCCTCTTCCCCCAAAGGGGGAAGAGGAGTCGTACGCGCGTCCTCCGCCCCCTATGGGGGCGGACAGGCGGCGTAGCCGCCAGGTGGGGGCAAGTCGGCCATGACCCGCATCATCTCTGGCGAAGCGCAACACGGCGAAACCGTTCCCGCCTCCAGCGACCGCGCCATGCGCCCGCAGACCCTGGCGGAGTTCGTCGGCCAGGAGCAGGCCAAGGGCAATCTGCGGATCTTCATCGAGGCCGCCAAGGGCCGGGGCGAGGCCCTGGACCACGTGCTGCTGTTCGGCCCGCCGGGCCTGGGCAAGACCACCCTGGCCCAGATCGTCGCCCGCGAGCTGGGCGTCAATTTCCGCGCCACCTCGGGTCCGGTGCTGAACAAGGCCGGCGACCTGGCGGCGATCCTGACCAATCTGGAAGCCAACGACGTCCTGTTCATCGACGAGATCCACCGCCTGCCCTCGACCGTGGAGGAGATCCTCTATCCGGCCATGGAGGACCACGTGCTGGACCTGGTGATCGGCGAGGGGCCTTCGGCGCGCTCGATCCGCATCGATCTCGCGCCCTTCACCCTGGTGGCGGCCACGACTCGGGCGGGCATGCTGGCGACGCCCTTGCGCGACCGCTTCGGCATTCCGATCCGCCTGGAGTTCTACACCCCGGCCGAGCTGCGCCACGTGCTGCTGCACGCCGCCCGCAAGATGGGCGTGGCGCTGTCGGACGACGGGGCCGACGAGATCGCCAAGCGGGCCCGGGGCACGCCCCGCGTCGCCGGCCGCCTGCTGCGCCGCGTCCGCGACTTCGCCGCCGCCGACGGGGCGCCGATCATCGACCGCAAGGCCGCCGGCCTGGCCCTGGCGCGTCTTGAAGTGGATGAGAGTGGGCTCGACTCCCTGGACCGCCGCTACCTGCGCGCCATGATCGACAACTACGGCGGCGGCCCGGTGGGCGTCGAGACCATCGCCTACGCCATCGCCGAGGCCCGCGACGCGGTCGAGGACGTCATCGAGCCCTATCTGATGCAGCAGGGCTTCATCCAGCGCACCCCGCGCGGCCGCATGGCGTGCGGCAAGGCCTATCTGCACCTGGGTTTGACCGAACCGGTCTCGGCCCCGAAGATCGTGCAGGGCGGGCTGTTCGGCGAGGAGTGAACCTTCTCCCAGAGGGAGAAGGAGGGGCCCGCGCCGCAGGCGTGGGAGGATGAGGGG
>NZ_JBFTZS010000751.1:0-1202 GCF_056406675.1 Caulobacter sp. P1_B12_2
GTCATTACAGACTTACAGGGTAGTCCTATTTTGGGAACAGACACGCAAATTGAGGTATTTGATCAGGGAGGGACTTTATTAAAGACATTACTTGCCCAGTCGGATGGGACATTTGCAGTACTGGATTTACCTCCAGGCAGCTATAACTTATTAGTGACAGCCCCTAATTTTGTAGCTCAAACGACTAGTATAGTGATTGTTTCTGATCAAACAAATGAGTTGAATATTTTACTAACGCCTAACCCAGCATCCATTACGGGGCAAGTTCTTAATGTTGCAACAGGTTTGCCAATTAACGGTGCGATTTTAACAGTAACGGACTCTAATGGCATCGTTGTTGGATCTGGAACAAGTGGCTTAGATGGCAATTTTACAATTAATAATTTGCCGCTAAATACTTTAATTATTTCAGCGATAGCCCAAACCTTTGGAAGTGATTCAAAAGCCGTCATCCTCACACCAGGAGGAGAAGGAACAACGACACTTACTTTAACGCCAAACCCCGGGGTCCTTCAGGGAACAGTTATCAATCAAGGAACAGGGCAAGTAATACCGGGAACTACTTTACAAATTTTTGATTCGACAAGAGCTCTTGTTGCTACCGTACAAACAGATCAGAATGGATTTTATCAAATTCAGACGTTATCACCAGGTTCATATCGAGTGATTGCAACTATACAAAATTTTGGTTCAGTATCAGGAGATACTCAAGTAAATCCAGAGGCTGTAACGGAGTTAAATTTCACACTTGTGCCTAATCCTGGAACAATTACAGGGGTAATCTATAATGAGCAAACTGGTTCACCTATTGCAGGGGCAAGTATTGCGGTACGTCAATTCTCTCCGGTAGGTCCTATTATAGCTACCACTACAACTGATTCTCGAGGTCAATTCACTGTCCTTAACCGCACGCCAGGGGCTTATACTATTGTTGTCTCTGAACCAAACTTTGGATCGCAAGCCTCCTCAACCTTAGTGCAGTCAGATCAGGTATCCACTGTCTTAGTAAATTTACCTCCAAATCCCGGAACCATTCAAGGGGTCGTTACGAATGAGCAAACGGGGCAACCTATAGTAAATACGCTTATACGAGTAGTTGATGTTAATGGGATTACGATTGCTGTTACCCAGACAGACATTAGCGGAAAGTTCCAAGCGCAAGGATTGGCGCCTGGAACATATAGCCTTATAGCTACAAATCC
>NZ_JBFTZS010000752.1:0-1194 GCF_056406675.1 Caulobacter sp. P1_B12_2
GAAGGAGCGGCTGGAAGCGGTGGCGCCCGGCGCGTCCGAGGTCCCGGAACGCCCGCGACGTCTGGCGGTGATCGGCGGGGGGATCGCCGGCGCCGCCATGGCCCGCGCCGCCCGGGCCGAAGGCCTGGAGGTCACGGTCTTCGACGACGGCGAGGCGCCGGCCTCGGGCAATCCCGCCGCCCTGGTCACCCCGGCCCTGGACGCCGGCGGCGGTCCGCGCGCCGCTCTGCCGGCCCAGGCCTTCGCCCGCGCCGTCACCCTGTATGACGAACTGGAAGCCGATGGCCCTGGCGTCGTGATCGCCCGCGGCGTGCTGAAGCTGGCGGCCGCGCCGCGCGACGCCGAGCGCCACGCCGCCATCGCCGCCCAGGACCTGTTCGAGCCGGGCGCGATGACCCTGCTCGGCGCCGCCGACACCACGGCGCGGCTGGGCGAACCGGCCGGACCCGCCCTCGATATGGCCCACGCCCTGGTCGTCGAGCCGGCCCGAGTGATCGAAGCCTGGCTGGGACCCGTGATCTCGACGCGCGTGGCCCGGCTGGCGTACGAGGACGGCGTCTGGCGACTGTTCGATTCCGACGATCGCGTGCTGGCGCAGGCCGACGCCGTGGTGCTGGCCGGCGGCGCGAACCAGGCCAGGCWCTGGCCCGAAGCCCCGATCCGCCCGGTGCGCGGCCAGGCGACCTGGACCGACCGCCCGGCGCCGCCTCCCGCCGCCTTTGGGGCCTATGCGATCCCCACCCGTGACGGCGTACTGTTCGGAGCCACCCACGACCGCGAGGTGGTCGAGACCGAGACCCGCGAAGCCGACCATGGCCGCAACCTGCAGGCCCTGGCCAAGGGATTACCCGGATTGGCCGCCCAGCTCGCCGACGCGCCGCTTCAGGGCCGCGCCGCCGTGCGCGCGACCACCGCCGATCATCTGCCTTTGGCCGGCGCGGTTCCCGACGCTCCCGGTGGAGCCCTTGGAGGCCTGTTCGTGCTGGGCGGTCTGGGCGGACGTGGCTTCTGCCTGGCGCCCTTGCTGGCCGAGCACCTGACGGCGCGGATCCTGGCCCTCCCGTCACCCCTGCCGCGCGCCCTTTCGGCGCTGGTCGAGCCCGCGCGATTTTCGTCGCGCCCTGAAGCTGGGGCGGTATAATCGATCCCGAACGGGGAAACAGGAGAACGCCATGCAACGCATGTTCCTCGTCC
>NZ_JBFTZS010000753.1:0-1193 GCF_056406675.1 Caulobacter sp. P1_B12_2
GAGGGGTGACGCCCTGTCCGGTTTCACTCCAACGCCCTGCCGGCACGCCGGTTGACGCCTTAACCCCTCACCCTCCCACCGCTCCGCGGCGGGCCCCGCCCTCTCCCTCTGGGAGAGGGTTTTGAGACGCTTATGCTCAGCGTACAGCGAACAAACCCCCGTGATTTCAACGCCCTAAACTTTCTCGACCTGATCTTGTCCCCACCCTCCAAACCCGCCGTATCCTTTACCCACCTCGACGCGGGGAAAGGGCGCATGGCCAGCGACCGATGCGGCGGCGGGGGGCGATCGAGCGGAGAGCGCTCATCGATGTGACGTTCGCGTGAGTTGGACGAACAAACCTCGTGGTTCTTGGCCTTGCCGGGCTTGGAMGACAGAAACGGTAGGACGACGAGGGTCGGTGRGAACAACAGGCGTGCGGGGGATACGCACGCGGTCCGGGGATCCCGATGCTGCGGGACCCGTCCGTCGGRGGCGCTTCTGGTAAGGCGTTAAGAGCGCCACCCGCCAGAGGGCTGCCGGATAACGAGCGCGCGGAGCGTCTGGCTTCGTCGAAACGGTTAGTTCTTCAATCTCCTCCGGACGTCGTCCAGCGCTCCGCGACCCTTTCCGATCAACTCAGCGGGTTTCCGCGTGAGAGCGAGAGGCTGTGCCGTTGAATACTTGCCCCCACCTGACCGCTACGCGGTCTGTCGCGGCGAGGGGGCGGAGGGCGCCGAGCCGCCCCCTAAGGCAGCGGCCGGGGCTTCCGGTCCTCGCCGATGGCCACGAAGGTGAACACGCCCTGGGTCACCTTGTGGGCCTGCTCGCCGTCGCGGCGGCGGCGCCAGGCCTCGACCTGCACCTTCAGCGAGGTGCGGCCCACGTGGACCACCTTGGCGAACAGGCTGACCTCGTCGCCGACGAACACCGGACTGATGAAGGTCATGCCGTCGATGGCGATGGTGGCGCAGCGGCCGGCCGCGCGGTGAAAGGCGATCGAGGCCGCCGCCAGGTCCATCTGCGACAGCAGCCAGCCGCCGAAGATGTCGCCTTCGGGGTTGGTGTCGGACGGCATGGCGATGGCCCGCAGCACCGGGGCCTCGTGCGGCCACTCGGCGGCCTCCCAGGCCTTGGCCAGGGATTCGGCGCGCTGGGTCGTGGGGTCGCTCACGGGAGGCCGGGCCTAGTGRCCGCCGGAGCCTTCGTAGACC
>NZ_JBFTZS010000754.1:0-1190 GCF_056406675.1 Caulobacter sp. P1_B12_2
GTCTTGCCCAACGGCGCGAGCCGGCAGCTGGTTGGGCGCGAGCCCGGCCACGCCGCCATTCTGGATATCCACGACTACAGGTTCGCCAGTCGCGTTCTGAAGAATGGGGACATCGGTTTCGCCGAGGGTTACATGGCCGGCGAGTGGGACAGCCCTGGGCTGGCGGTGTTGTTGGAAACCCTGGTCAACAACTACGACCACATTCGCCGCCTGTTCGACGGGAATTTTCTGATGACGGCGCTCAACTGGGTGGGGCATCAGCTGAACCGGAGCAGCCGTGCGGGTTCGCGCCGAAATATCCATGCCCACTATGACCTCGGCAACGGCTTCTATTCAGCTTGGCTGGACTCCTCGATGACCTATTCGTCCGCCCGGTTCGATCGGCCGGACCAATCGCTGGAGGACGCGCAGGCGGCCAAGTACGCCGCGCTGGCGCGGATGATGGATTTGCGGCCGGGCCATGCGGTGCTGGAGATCGGTTGCGGCTGGGGCGGCTTCGCCGCGTTCGCCGCGCGCGAGGTCGGGGCCGTGGTCACGGCGATCACCATCTCTCGCGAACAGCACGATTTCGCGCGACGCCGGCTGTTCGAAGCGGGGTTGGCCGACAGGGCCGATATCCGCCTGGTCGATTACCGCGATGTCGAGGGCCGGTTTGACCGGGTGGCGTCGATTGAAATGTTCGAGGCGGTCGGCCGCGAATACTGGCCCGTCTATTTCAACAAGATCCACCGGTCACTGAAGCCAGGCGGCCGCGCGGGCTTGCAGATCATTACCATTCAGGACGACCTGTTCGACGACTATGAAGCCCGTACGGACTTCATTCAGAAATACGTCTTTCCGGGTGGGTCGCTGCCTTCCGAGGCGCGGCTGGCGCCGGTGGTGTCAGCGTCGGGGCTGGCATGGACGGCCGTAGAGCGGTTCGGCGGCGACTACGCCAACACCCTTGCGGAATGGACCCGTCGGTTCGAGGGGGCTTGGGCGGATATCAGCCAGGGCTCGCTGCGTTTCGATCCGCGCTTCCGTCGCCTTTGGCTATTCTACCTGGCCTATTGCGAGGCGGGCTTTCGATCGCGCCGCACGGACGTGATCCAGCTATCGCTGGACAAGGCGGCATAGAGCTTTCGCCTCACCGTTCGCGTCCTCGCACATGAGTGATCTCTAATGTCGCTTTCCGGCAGTAGTCCGAGAGG
>NZ_JBFTZS010000755.1:0-1189 GCF_056406675.1 Caulobacter sp. P1_B12_2
GCCAAGACTTGGGGACACGCCGCAAGGGCATGTCCCCGCCGGCTCACCCCACCTTCACCAACAACCCCAGCTCCCCCGCCTTCATCACCGCCTCCTGCCGCTTGACCACGCCCAGGCGCTTCTTCGCCGCCTCGATGTGGTGGTGCACCGTGCGGGGCGACAATGTCAGGATCGCGCCGATCTCCCAGTCGGTCTTGCCGCGACTGGCCCAGTACAGGCACTGGGCCTGGCGCTCGGAGATCACGCCGTAGTCCGGGCTGTCGTCCTGCAGCTCCCAGTGCTTGAGCATGATCGTGCCGAACACCGTGGCCAGGCTCTCGACCACGGCGCGGGCGGTGGGGTCGGTGCTCGTGTCCTCCGTGGCCATGCGGATCAGCACCTCGTGACCGGCCGGGCCGAAGACCCGCACCACATAGCCGTCGTTCATGCCGAACTCCGACGCCTCGCCCCACATCGCCTGGGCCCGATTGTCGCCCAGCGGCCGGGCGTCGGACCAGGCGAACGGGCGGTTCGACTTGCGCAGCAACGTGATGCAAGGGTCGTGGACCACGTGGCGCGCGCCCCAGTAGCGGGCGTCCCAGGCCTCGAAGTCGCGGCGGGCCAGGGTGGGCGGCTCGCGGCCCAGCTGCTCGGCGTTGATCAGGGTGGCGCAGAAGCGGTCATAGCCGAACGCCGCGATCGCCCGCCCGAAATGGGCCTCGACCTCGTCGGGCGCCGCGTAGTGCGGCGCCTTGCTGAGAAAGCTCCAGGCTTCCTGTTCGGCCGTGTTCAACACGTGGAGATGCTCGCCCCCTGAGGCGGCCAGACTAGGGGAAGGTGRGAGAATGGGCCAGGGAGCGTCTCGGTGCTCAATTCGCCGGCCTGAGCCAAAGAAACCCCACGGCATAGCTCCGGATAGGCTTGCATGATAAGTTCCGCCCCATGCTGACACGCCTCCTGACCGGCCTTGTCGCCGCGCTGATCTTGCCAAGCCAGGCTGCGTGGGCGGAGGCTGCGCGGGCGGTCACGGTTGATGGCTTCTATTGCGGCGAGCTGTCGGACGAAGACCAGGAAACCAAGCTCAACTACATCCGGCTAGGCGAGATTATGGATGAGGCCACTTGGCTGGGCGTGGTGCGCGCGCCCACGGTGCAGCCAGGCGGGCCGGCGCCGAGCTGGTGCCTCGATCGGTTCTCGCAGGACGTCAACC
>NZ_JBFTZS010000756.1:0-1182 GCF_056406675.1 Caulobacter sp. P1_B12_2
CGGCCCGGGCGACCGACGCCAGGCCCGCCATCAGGCCCATGCTGCAAGCTGCGGCCAGCAAAGCGGCCCGACGGCTATTCGACATCAAGTTCATTCCCCACGAAACCCTGGCCAGATCCGGCGCGACGCCCGCACCCTTATATGATCGGCTGTAAGGCGAGAGACCATAGGCCGCTAGTTAAGCTTTTTTCACGCAGACGTTGCGTTGATGTTTCTGGACTGAACTCGTCAGAACGCAAAGCCCTGTTCGACGGCGAAACCGGCCAGCAGCGGCGGCGTGGCGTCGAAAACGGCGCGGCGGCCGACACCGTCCTCGGCCCGGACGTAGATCGCGGCCCGACCGACCGGCCCCTCGCGCTCGATCACCGCCAGGCGGCCGCCCTGGGCCAGGGCCTTGGTCCAGCTGGCCGGGGCCCGCGGCACGGCGCCCTCGCAGATGATCACGTCGTAGTTCGCGCCGGGCACGACGGTCAGGTCGTCGGCGTCCAGGCGGGTGACCTGCAGGCCCATCTGCTCCAGCACGGCGGCCGCATAGGGCGCGGCGATGGCCAGGGCCTTGTCGCCCTCGCGCGGACGCAGGTATTGCAGCAGCTTGCCCACCTCGCGCGGGCGCAGAAGCCAGCGGCCGGGGGCGTATTCGACGTCGGCGTCGGCATAGGCCAGATAGCCCTTGCCCGCGGGCACGCAGGCCTCGCGCGCCACGACGCGCAGGGCGTCCTGCAGGGGCAGATCGGTGACGTCGGCCGTGCGGATCTGGCTTTCGACCATGTTGAGGCGCGCGGCCGCGAAATCGGAGCTCATGGATTCCCTCGAAGGGCTGGAATTTTCAGCCCGCTTATAGGTCCGCCGCTCCCGTCTAGGCAATCGAGGCTTTCACCCTCGCGTGCGGTTCTACCAGCGCCGGTAGCCCGCCACCCGCGCGGCGAAGGCCTCGGCGTCCTCGTGGCCGCCCCAGTCGGCGATGGCCGGGGCCAGAGAGGCGGCTTCCAGCAGCTGGCGCTGAGCGTCCTTGTAGCGGGCGGTGCGGGCGTAGCGGGCGGTGTCCAGGATCATCGCCCTCAGCAGCAGGGTGGCGGCCAGCGGATGGCGGCCCTCGATGGCCCGCGCCGCCGGCTCCAGCAGCTCGGGCCGGTCGCCGTCCAGGTCGCCGGGCCGACGCAGCACCAGGCGCGCGGCGCGATC
>NZ_JBFTZS010000757.1:0-1174 GCF_056406675.1 Caulobacter sp. P1_B12_2
CGATCATGCCGACGCCGATCATTGAGCCCCCAACGGCTGGAGCTCGTCGTGGGTGCCGATGGCGATGTAGCGCTTGACCTTCTGGCGGAAGATTTGGCTCAGGCCCCACCAGATCGCCCCGAGTGGCACGGCGTACTGCAGCGGGTTGAGCCAGACGTCGTTGTCACAGGCGGCCTTCACGCCGAAGCCCAGGATCTGGATCATCGCCGCGGCGGCGCCGACGAGCGCRATCCGCTTGCCATACCCCATCCGGCTGAACGATCCGCCGATCACGGCCGCCAGGGCCAYGCACATCATGGCCAGGCTGTAGAGCGGGCTGGCCAGGCGCCAATGACCCTCCGACAGCAGCTTTTCACGATTTTGCTGCTCCCACTCCTGGGTGAGGTCGGGGAAGAACAGTTCGTGCGGGTAGCGATCGCCGATCTTGTAGTGGAGCAATTCGTCGCTCTGGAACAACGAGGACAGGTCGAAGGTGTACTCGTCCCACGACAGGTACTGCAGCACGCCGGAACGGGAGAACTCCTGGTTGGAGCCCTTGCGCAGGATCAGCACCGGCAAGCCCTTGCGTTCGGCGATGACGCCTTCGCGGGCGGTGTAGGTGATGGCGCCGCCGTTGGCCTTGTCCTGGTGGATGAAAAGGTTGTGGATGATCTGGTCCCGGTCGATCGTCTGGGCGTAGACCGTCAGTCCCGGACCGGGCTCGGTGAACTCGCCCGGACGCACCAGGGTCGAGGCCAGGTCCGACTTGATGTCGAAGAACGTCTCGCGAATCGCTCGCGAGCTCCACGGCGCCAACCAAAGGCTCATGACCAGCGACATCAGGGTCGCGAACAAGGCCAGCCGTATGGCCGGCGAGATCACGCGCCAGCGACTCATGCCGCCCGCGAAACAGACCACGATCTCCTGCTCGGTATGCAGCCGGTTCAGCGCCACCAGGGTGGCCACGAACAGGGCGATCGGCAGAATCATCGCCAGCAGTTGGGGCAAAGCCAGGGCGATGATCTTCAGGAACACCGTCGCGCTCTGGCGTTGCTCGATCAGGACATCGAACTCCGACAGGCTGCGCGCCAGCAGGGCAAGCGCCACCAGGGCCAACGTCGCCAGAAGCGTCGGGCCCAGAAGCTGGCGGAAAAGGTAGCGTTCGATCAGGCGCATCGACGTTGGGGCAGGGGAC
>NZ_JBFTZS010000758.1:0-1169 GCF_056406675.1 Caulobacter sp. P1_B12_2
GCGTTGCTCTGGCCGATCAGGGCCTGACGCGCGGCGCTTTCGGGCTGCAGCTCCTGCGGGCGCGGCTCGCCGGGGGCCGGCGGACGCAGGCTGTAGTCGGGCGGCACCACCAGCGGCGCCTTGGTGACGACGCGGAATTCGTCAGGAACGACCTTGCTCATGCCCAACGCCTTCGACGTGGACTGGCATCCGGCGAGGCCCATGGCGGCCACGGAGGCCAGAACGCCCAGGGTCGCGACCCGATAGAAACTCATGAAACCT
Organism: Caulobacter sp. P1_B12_2; assembly: GCF_056406675.1. Lineage (NCBI taxonomy): Bacteria > Pseudomonadati > Pseudomonadota > Alphaproteobacteria > Caulobacterales > Caulobacteraceae > Caulobacter > Caulobacter sp. P1_B12_2. Next base: position 262 of record NZ_JBFTZS010000758.1, read on the forward strand.
GCTCCAGCGGCCCCCCGGGCCGATATTTCGGACGCTCTCGATACGACATCCGAGGCCGGGCGCCAATCTTCCTTGGAAACGTGGCCACGTTAGGGCCGTTCTGTCGCGTTGCGGTGGATCTGTGCAGGCATTTGAAAACGGCAACCAGCCTCCGAATCCCTTCTTGTCCGTCATTCCCGCCCTTGTGGCGGGAACCTCTCTGTCCGCCGCAGGTGCGAATGAGTGGCGCGCCAGCGCGCCAAGGCGCTTCACCGTCAGCTGAACCAGGGGTTCCCGCCACAAGGGCGGGAATGACGGCTGAAGGAGGTGTCGCCCTAGGAAGCTGGGCGCGTTACAGCCCGTGGCCGTCGGGATTGGCGATCTTTTTCTCTTCCGACAGGAAGCTGTCCAGCAGCAGCAGGCACACCCCGACGGTGATGGCCGAGTCGGCGACGTTGAACACCCAGGGGAAGTGCATCCGCGACACGTCGATGAAGTCGACGACATAGCCGTAGCGGATGCGGTCGATCAGGTTGTTGCCGAACGCCCCGCCGATGATCAGGCCGATTCCCGCCCCCATCAGCGGCTTGACCGCCTTGCGCGCCCAGACCGCCAGGCCGATCACCACGGCGGCCGAGAAGAGGGTCAGCAGCCAGCGGCTCAGCTCAGAGCCCCGGAACAGGCCAAAGCTCATGCCGTAATTATGGACCATGGTCAGGTACAGCGGGCCAAAGACCGACTGGCTGGCGCCCTGGGTCGTGCCGAGCGTGGCCAGGATCCAGGCCTTGCTGATCTGGTCCAGCACGATGGTGACGATCGCGATGGCGTAGGCGGTCCAGCCGAGGCGGGTGATGGATTTCATGGTCGTCGTTCTTCCTTGGATCCTCTCCCGGAAGGGGAGAGGAAGGGGCCCGCCGCGCAGCGGTGGG
>NZ_JBFTZS010000759.1:0-1158 GCF_056406675.1 Caulobacter sp. P1_B12_2
CACTTGCCCCCTACGGGCCGCTGCGCGGCCGTCTTCCCTCATAGGGGGAAGAGGAGCGGTACGTGCGGCGTCCTCCGCCCCCTATTGGGGCGGACAGGCGGCGAAGCCGCCAGGTGGGGCAAGTCGGTGAGCTGCTAGCCTCGCGAAGCCTTCTCGGCGATCCCCGAAGTCCCCTCACGCGCCGCCAGCTTCTCGGCCACGGCATCGAGCGACACACCGGACGCCGCCAGCAACACCAGCCAATGATACAGCAGGTCGGCGCTCTCGCTGGCCAGCGCGTCCGGCCCGCCCCCTTGAGAATTGGGGGACACGGCGGCGATCACCGTCTCGACGGCTTCCTCGCCCAGCTTCTTGGCGGCCAGGGCCGGGTCGTTCAGCAGCTTGGCGGTGTAGGACGCGGTCGGATCGCCGCCCTTGCGGGTCTCGATCGTCGCGGCCAGGCGCTCCAGAACCTCGAACAGCTTGCTCATGCGGCCCCCTTGAGGTCGTCCAGGCGCACCGGGATGCCGGCCCGCGCCATGGCCCGCTTGGCCTCGCCGATGCTGATCTCGCCGAAGTGGAAGATCGAGGCGGCCAGCACGGCGGCGGCGTGGCCGTCGCGGGCGGCTTCGACCAGGTGGTCGGTCGTGCCCGCGCCGCCCGAGGCGATCACCGGCACGGTGACGGCGCCGGTCACGGCCTTGAGCAGCGGAATATCGTAGCCGATCTTGGCCCCGTCGCGGTCCATCGAGGTCAGCAGGATCTCGCCCGCGCCGCGCTCGACCACCTTGGCGGCCCAGTCGACCACGTCGATGCCGGTGTCCTTGCGGCCGCCGTAGGTCCAGACGTTCCAGCCGCCCGAGCCGTCCTCGCGCGCTTTGGCGTCGATGGCCACCACCACGCACTGGGCGCCGAAGGCGTCGGCCCCGGCGGCGATCAGGTCGGGATTCTCGACGGCGGCGGTGTTGGTCGAGACCTTGTCGGCGCCGGCCAGCAGCAGGCGGCGCATGTCGGCGACCTGGCGCACGCCGCCGCCGACCGAGACCGGCATGAAGCAGACCTCGGCGGTGCGGGAGATCACGTCCAGCAGCAAGCCGCGGTTCTCGCTGGAGGCGGTGATGTCCAGGAACATCAGCTCGTCGGCGCCGGCCGCGTCGTAGGCCGCGGCCTGCTCCACGG
>NZ_JBFTZS010000760.1:0-1157 GCF_056406675.1 Caulobacter sp. P1_B12_2
GCCCAGCACGGTCGCGGCGACGGCCGACGCCACGACAAGTGCGCTCGCCCAGCCGGCGGGGGCGGTCATGGCCATACCGGCGGCGACGGCGGCGCCCGCGCCCCAGGGGGCGGAAAGGCGGATCAGCCGGGTCTCGACCGCATCGACGTCCTGCACCAGTCGGGCCGAGGCCTCGCCGCGCGATAGGGCCAGGGCCTGGGCGGGCGGGGCGGCGGCCAGGGACGCGTAGAGGGTGGGGCGGATGGCGGCCAGGGCCTTGAGCGCGGCGATGTGGCCGCTCAGGCGCTCCAGATAGCGGAAGGCGGTGCGCAGAATGGCCAGCAGGCGGATGCCGGCGCTGGGCAGCAGCACGTTGAAGGCCTGGGCCGAGGCCAATCCCGCAAGGCCGGCGATCGCCGCCCCGGTCAGGAACCAGCCCGACAGGCCCAGCAGCAGCACCGCTCCGGCCCCGACCACGGCGGCCGAGATCGCGGCGAGGCGCAGGCCGTCGGCGTGACGTTTCCGCTGTTCTCGGATCAGGGCGGCGAGGGGGCCGCTCACAGGCGCACCACGCGGTTTGCCAAGGCGGCGACGACTTCCGAATGGGTGGCGATCAGCGTCGTGCGGCCCTTGGCGGCGGTCCGGAGGATCGGCAGCAGGGCCTGCTCCGAGGCGGCGTCGAGGTCGGCGGTCGGCTCGTCCAGCAGCAGGATCGGGGCGGGCTTGAGCATGGCCCGGGCCAGGCCCAGCCGCCGCCGCTCGCCGCCGGAAAGGCCGGCGCCGCGCTCGTCGAGCCGAGTGTCCAGACCGCCTCGGCCGTCAAGCACGGCGTCCAGGCCGACGGCCCGGGCGGCGTGCTCGAGCGCGTCCCCCGTCGCGCCCGGATGGGCCAGCGCCAGATTGTCGGCCAGGGTTCCCGGCAGCACCACGGGGGCCTGGCCGGCCCAGGCGACCGACGCCGCGATCGAGCCCAGATGTGACAGGCGGTGATCGCCGATCGACACCTCGCCGCCGCTCAACGGCGCCAGGCCCAACAGCAGGTTCAGCAGGGTGGTCTTGCCGCTGCCGCTGGGACCCAGCAGGGCGACGATCTCGCCCGGTTCGACCTCGAGGTCGAAGCCGTCGAACACCGGCGCCTCGCCGACGTCGTAGATCACGGTCACCGCCTGGAAGCGGAT
>NZ_JBFTZS010000761.1:0-1150 GCF_056406675.1 Caulobacter sp. P1_B12_2
CGCCGCGCCGGTAGCGGCCCAGGCCCGACACCGCCGCCAGCGGCGAGGGCGCGCTGCCCCGGGCCTCGTCCTCCAGGGTGGACGGGGCGGCGTAGCGGGCGGCGGGCGTCTCGGGCGCGGCGGGAGCCAGGGTCCAGGCCGGTGTCGGGACCAGGGCGGGCGCGATGCGCGGCGCCAGGGTCTCGGCCTTCATGGGGTCGGGGCCGAAGCGCTTGCGGCCGTCATCGGAGATTTCCCGGACGCCCGGCTCGATGTCGGGATGGGCGAAGGCGGCCTGGGCGGCGGCGTACCAGCCGCCGACGTTCTCGTCCTTGGTCCGCGCGTCGATCCGGCCGCACAGGACCAGCCGGTCGCGCGCCCGCGTCAGGGCCACGTAATAGAGGCGCAGGGCCTCCTCATCGTCCTTCTTCTGGCGGCGTTCGCGGGCCATCATCGAGGCTTCGCAGTCGTTGGCCTTGCTGGCGCACCACAGGAAGCCGCCGGCTTCGGTGCGCATCAGCGGCGAGCCCCGCGCCCCGCCCTTCATGGTGGTCTCGGGCAGGAAAACGATCGGCGCCTCCAGGCCCTTGGAGCCGTGGGCGGTCATCACCCGCACCTCGTGGCGCGCACCCTCCATCTCGCGCTTGACCACGATGTCCAGGCTGGCGAAGTCGGCGACCAGGGCCTCCAGGTCGCGCACCCCGCGCTGCTCGGCGGCCAGGATCTGGGCCAGGAACTCGTCCAGGGCCTCGGCGGCCTCTTCGCCCAGGCGGGTCAGCACCTTGGCGCGGTTGGAGCGGACGGTGTCGTCCACCCGGCCCAGCAGCAGGGCGTAGAACTCGAACGGCTGCTTGCGGCGGCTTTCGGTCAGCGCCCAGCGCAGCAGGGCATTGGCGGCGATCCATTTCGGGTGCTCGGCGGCCCGCCCGTTCAGCGCCGCCCACAGGGTCCCGCCGCGCCCCTTGGCCAGGCCGTAGAGGTCGTCGTCCGACAGGCCGCAGAACGGGCTCTTCAGCAGCGCCGCCAGGGTCAGGTCGTCGTCGGGGAACAGGCAGAACCGGCCGAGCGCCAGCAGGTCGTCGAACACGATGTGGGCCGACAGGCTCAGGCGGTCGGCCCCGGCCACCGGCACGCCGCGCCGCTTCAGGGCCCGCAACACCTCCTCGAACAG
>NZ_JBFTZS010000762.1:0-1147 GCF_056406675.1 Caulobacter sp. P1_B12_2
TTGCCCATCCCGGGGCCGGTCGTCGCGGGGACGGTTCTCGAACCGGTCGCGGCGCTGTTCGCCGCCCTGGCCTTCGCCGCCCTCGCCGTCGGCCGGAGCCTCGGTCTGGGTGGTTTCCTGGACTTCGGGCTGCTCTTCCGGCTCGGCTTCGAAATCGATCTCGTAAGCCGAATAGGCGTCCTTGCCGATGATGTCGCTGACCGGACGATTCGGCTGGATGGCGCGCAGGACGCGGAAATAGTGCTCGGCGTGCTGCAGGTAGTTCTCGGCCAGAACCCGGTCGCCGGACGACGTCGCGTCGCGCGCCAGCTGCTGGTACTTTTCGTAAACGCCCTGGGCCGCGCCGCGCACCTTCACGCCCTCGGGACCGTTCGAATCGAAGGCCCGGTTGGCGTTGTGCTGCTGAGGCTTGCCGCCGCTACCCGTGCCGCCGCGATTGTTGCGGCCGCGCTGGCGCTTCATGCCCTTGAAATCTCTCATGGTCTCTTCTGAACCTGTCCGGCGGCGGTCTGCGCGTCCGGTGTTTGGCCTCTGGAGCGGGGTGGAACCCTGTTAGGTTCTGCCTTCGATGTTCTAGAGACGTTGGTTTCCGTAGAGCCTCCGCCCGGTTCGGGCGCGGCGATCAGCCGGATCGGCCGTTCGCGCCTGCCGGGGGAGCCTCGCGGTCATCTAGACGACCGCTTTTCCCGTCACCCGGCGCTTTGGAAGGAGACATTACTCGTCTACCGCCTCAAGCCAGGGTTTCCAAGGAGTTTTTCAGCCCGGGACTTTGGCGGCTATTTCGTACCGGTGACAACGCGGTCGTTGACGGACAGATCCTTGATCGTCCGCACGTTCTTGGCGCCGGCCTGCTTGAACAGCGTCTCGACCGCCTCGGACTGGTCGTAGCCGATCTCGACGGCGAACATCGCGCCGGGCTTGAGCACCCGCAGGATCTCGCCGGCCAGGAAGCGGTAGGCGTCCAGGCCGTCGGGGCCGCCGTCCAGGGCCAGGCGCGGCTCGTGGTCGCGGACCTCGGGTTCCAGGGTCTCGATCACGTGGGTGGCGATGTAGGGCGGGTTGGAGACCACCAGGTCGAAGCTGTCGTCGCCCAGGCCGTTGGTCCAGTCGCCGCGCATCAGGGCCACCCGCCCGGCCAGGTCCAGGT
>NZ_JBFTZS010000763.1:0-1145 GCF_056406675.1 Caulobacter sp. P1_B12_2
CTCTCCACCACCCTGGCCGAGGCCAAGGGTTTCCTGCGCGTGGCCGACGCCGGCGAGGACGCCCTGGTGACTCTGCTGATCGACGCCGCCGAGGCGCGGGTCGCCGCCGCCACCGGCCTCGTGCTCACCCTGGCCAGTCCCGCCCCGTTGCGGCTGGCCGTGCTGGTCCTGGTCGCCCACGCCTACGAGCACCGCGACGCGTCCGAACCGCCGGCCGGCCTGGTCGAGGCCTGGCTGGCGCCCTATCGCGAGGCCCGGCTGTGAGCGGCGCCGACGCGGCGATCGCCGCCGCCCTGGTCGAGGCCCTGAAGGCCGCGCCCGCCGTCTCCGCCCTGGTCGCCGCCCGCGTCCACGCCGACGCCCCGCGCCATCCGGTCTATCCGTGCGTCAGCCTGGGCCGCCAGGAGAGCCGGCCGTTCGGTCCCGACGCGGATGGCCTCGAGCACCTGCTCACCGTCACCTGCGCCAGCAAGTTCGGCGGGCCGGAGGAGGCCCGCGCCGTCACCGCCGCCGTCCGCGCGGCCGTGCACAACGCGGCGCTGGCCGTGAGCGGCCGTCGCCTGGTCACCCTGCGCGTCACCTATGCCGACGTCTTCCGCGCCGCCGACCGCGAGCTGTCGCTCGGGGTGCTGCGGGTGCGGGCGGTGACCGAAGCTCTCTAACGAAAGGACACGCCCATGGCCGCTCAAGCCGGCAAAGACCTCCTCCTGAAGATCAGCGACGGCGCGCCGACGCCGGTCTTCACCACCGTGGCCGGCCTGCGGGCCCGGACGATCAGCCTCAACGCCCAGACCATCGACGCCACCGACGGCGACAGCGCCGGCCGCTGGCGCGAGCTGCTGGCCGGCTCGGGCGTGCGCTCGGTCGCCGTCTCGGGCAGCGGCGTCTTCCGCGACGCGGCCTCGGACGCGGCGGTGCGCGACAGCTTCTTCGCCCAGACGGCGCGGGTGTGGCGCCTGGTGATCCCCGACTTCGTGCAGTTGGAGGGGCCGTTCCTGGTGGCGGCCCTGGAATATGCCGGCGACCATGACGGCGAGGCGGCGTTCGCCCTGTCCCTGKCCTCGGCCGGGGCGGTGACGTTCACGGCGATCTAGGTCCAACCACAATACGCATCCTCATAAATCACCGTCATCCCGGGCCCTGTG
>NZ_JBFTZS010000764.1:0-1143 GCF_056406675.1 Caulobacter sp. P1_B12_2
GACCAGGGCCAGATCGCCGGCGCGGTCACCCTGCTGGGCCGCCACGGCCGCGTCGTGTCGATGAAGAGCTTCGGCAAGCGCAGCCTGGAGACCGGCGAGGCCATGCCCGCCGACGCGATCTTCCGCATCCGCTCGGAGACCAAGGCGGTCACCGGCGTGGCGATGCTGATCCTCTACCAGGAAGGCCGGTGGCGGCTGGACGATCCGGTCACCGAATATCTGCCGGAACTGGCCGACCTGCGGGTGGCTTCGGGCGTCGACGCCGAGGGACGGCCGGTCCTGGCCCCCGCCAGCCGCGCGCCGACCATGCGCGAGCTGATGACCCACACCGCCGGCTTCGCCTACGGCCTGGCCGACGATCCGGGGAGCGCCGCCGACCAGGCCTATTACCGAGCCGGCGTGCTGCAGTCCGACAGCCTGGACCACCTGGCGCGCAAGGTGGGCATGCTGCCGATGTACGCCCAGCCCGGCGTGATGTGGCGCTACAGCGTCGCCGCCGACCTGCAGGGGCTGATCGTCGAGCGCCTCTCTGGCAAGACCCTGCCGGTGTTCATGGAAGAGCGGATCTTCCGGCCCCTGCGCATGAACGACACCGCGTTCTGGGCCCCGCCCGAGAAGCTGCCGCGCCTGGCCGCGCTGTATGACGGCGACCCGGCCWCCGGCAAGCTGATCCCGGCCGTCGAGGGTCCGTGGCGCGACGTCTCCAAGCCGCCGGCCGCGCCGTCGGGGGGCGGGGGTCTGCTGTCCACGGCCGGTGACTTCGGCCGCTTCGCCCAGATGATCCTGAACGGCGGCCAGCTGGACGGGGTGCGCATCCTGCAGCCCGAGACGGTGGCCCTGATGCGGTCGAACCATCTGCCCCCCAGTTTCCAGGTCACCACCAACGGCACGGCCGGCGTGCTGCGCCCGGACCAGAAGCCATTCCCGTTCAGCGCCGGCATGGGCTACGGCCTGGACGTGGCCGTGGCGGTCGATCCGCACCTGTCGGGCGCGCCGGTCGGCCCGGGCACGATCAGCTGGGGCGGCAGCGCCGGCACCTGGTTCTGGATCGACCCGGCCAACGACCTGTTCTTCATCGGCATGATCCAGCGCCTGGGCGGGGTGGGCTCGGGCTTGGACGCCACCACCCGCACGGTGGTGTAC
>NZ_JBFTZS010000765.1:0-1136 GCF_056406675.1 Caulobacter sp. P1_B12_2
GTGGTGAAGGTTGGTTCCAAAACTGCCGACTTTATCCATCATCCTAGCGTCATTCCCGCCCTTGTGGCGGGAACCCCTCTGTCCGCCGCAGGTGCGGGGGTGTGGCGCGCCAGCGCGCCAAGGCCCTTCACCGTCAGCTGAACGAGGGGTTCCCGCCCCAAGGGCGGGAATGACGAAGCTATTTTGAATACGCGTGCGACGAGATCGCGAAGCTGTTTCCTCTCGGCGGTAAACCGCGCTAGAGCGCTTGATGGGATTCAGCCGGAGATCGGCCACAGATGAATATTGGTAAGCCTCGTGCGTATGGCCTTGCGGCCGTCCTGGTCCTCAGCCTGTTGATCGCCGGCTGCGGCCGAAACAAGGCCGACGAGCGTCCTCCCGAACCCGGCGACACCGCCGTCGCCCGGGTCGACGGCCACACCGTCTGGGCGTCGGACGTCAAGCGCGAGGCCGTGGCCCAGGGGCTGATCAGCGAGGGCGAACCGCTGGACATCGGCTCGGACCTGTTCCGCCAGCGCCTGGACGAGGTGATCGACCAGAAGCTGCTGGCCTCCGAGGCCCTCAAGCAGAAGCTGGACAAGGATCCGGTCGCCCAGCGCCGCCTGGCCGCCGCCCGTGAGCGCATCCTCGGCGACATGCTGGTCGAGAGCGTCGTCGAGAAGGCGGTCAACGAGAACGCCATCCGCGGCCTCTACGCCGAGCAGCAGAAGCTGTCCAAGCGCAGCGAGGAGATCCGCGCCCGCCAGATCCTGGTCGGCAGCCAGGCCGACGCCGAGGCCGTCAAGAAGCTGCTGGGCGCCGGCGCCTCGTTCGACGCCCTGGCCATGGAGCGCTCGACCGACCCGGCCACCCGCTTCAATGGCGGCGACCTGGGCTATTTCACCGTCGACGTCATGCCGCCGGCCTACGCCGTGGCCCTTCAGGGCGTCGAAAAGGGCGCGCTGGTCGGTCCGTTCCAGACCGAGGGCGGCTGGGCCGTGCTGCGCGTCGAGGACAAGCGCCTGGAAGAGCCGATCACCCTGGAGGCCGCCCGGCCGCAGATCGTCCGCTTCCTGACCTATGACCAGGTGCGCGACCTGCTGGAGAAGCTGCGCGGCGGCTCCAAGGTCGAGATGCTGACCGGCAAGCCCCAGGAC
>NZ_JBFTZS010000766.1:0-1133 GCF_056406675.1 Caulobacter sp. P1_B12_2
CCTACAGCGTGGTCGAGGCACCGACCTGGGAGGGCGCGGCCCAGCAGGACAAGGTCGCGGGGGTCAATCCGCTGCGCCAGATCCCGGCCCTGGTCACCCCCGACGGCGAGACGATCACCGAGAGCGCCGCCATCCTGATCTGGCTGGCCGACCGCCACCCGGAAGCGCGGCTGGCTCCGTCGCTCGATTCGCCCCTGCGCGGCCAGTTCCTGCGCTGGATGGTGTTCGTGCCGGCCTCGATCTACTCGCTGTTCTGGGTGCGGGACGATCCCTCGCGGCTGGCGGGGCCGGATGTCGAGGCCGGGGTGCGGATCAAGGCCGCCACGGCCGACCGCATCGCCGAGTGCTGGGGGATGATGGAGAGCCAGCTGACGCCGGGGCGATACCTGCTGGGCGATGAGCTGACGGTGCTGGACCTGTATGTCGCCGTCGTCAGCCGGTGGGGGTCTCGGCGGAAGCGGTTCTACGAAGTGGCGCCGCGAATGAGCGAGGTCGTGCGACGGGTGGATGCGGATCCGCGGCTGGCGGCGTTCTGGGCCGAGCGGTTTCCATTTGTGGACGGGTGGGAGAGTAACGGGGCGGCGGGTTAGGAGCGAACGTCTGAAAGTGGAGCAGAGGCCAGCTTCCGCTTTCGACCCTAGCGGACATTCGGGATCCCTCTCTCTTTGAGAGAGGGAGGGGCCCGCCGCGTAGCGGTGGGAGGGTGAGAGGTTTCACCCTGTCCGGTTTCACGCTGACGCCCTGCCGGCACGCCGTCTGACGGTTTAACCCCTCACCCTCCCAAGCTTCGCTTGGGCCCCTCCCTCTCCCTCTGGGAGAGGGTTTCGAGACTTACGCTCGGCGTTCAGCAGGCAAAGATCAGTAATTTCAACGCCCTGAACTTTCTCGATCGAACTTATCCCCACTCTCCAAACCGCCCGTATCCTGATCTCACCTCGCCGCATGGAAAGGGCGCATGGCCAGCGACCGATGCGGCGGCGGGGGGCGATCGAGCGGGAAGCTCTGTCGGCGGCGGCGTCCGCGTGCGTAGGGACCTCGTCAAACCCCATCCATCTGGTGCCGGCTGGGCACGGAACACGGATACAGYGTTGGCTGGGGGCCGATTTAGCAGCAGGCGGGCGGTGACGCGCTCG
>NZ_JBFTZS010000767.1:0-1133 GCF_056406675.1 Caulobacter sp. P1_B12_2
CGCCTGGGCCGCGCGGACGATCTCGATGTAGTCGGCGCGGGAATAGAAGCCGTTGACCGGCGTGGACGGGTCCGGCCCCGCGCCCAGCTGCGGCAGCAGGCAGGTGCGTTCGCTCGGGTCGTGGCAGCGCCGCGAACCGATGTCCGTCAGCTCCGGCAGGCCGGCGATCTCGACCCGCCAGCCTTCGTCGTCTGCCAGATGCAGGTGCAGGCGGTTCAGCTTGTAGGCCGCCATCTGGTCCAGGATCGCCAGGATCTCGGTCTTGGAATGGAAGTTGCGGGCCACGTCGACGTGCAGGCCGCGGAAGTCGAAGCGCGGGGCGTCCTCGATGGCCAGCAGCGGGACGGTGCGGCGAGCGTCGACCAACTGGGCCAGCGACGCCAGACCGTTGGCCGCGCCTTCGGCGTCGGAAGCGACGATCTCGATCGCGCCTGCCTTGATCGTCAGATGGTAGCCCCCGGCCGCCAGCTTCTCGGCGGGCGCCATCCTGATCCGCAGCGGAACGCCGGCGGCGGCCTCGCCCGCCCCGGCCTTGGCGAGGTGGGCCAGGCCGGCCTCGAGGGCCGCGCGCGGGACGCCGCTGGTCGACACCTTCAGGCCGCGCGACAGGTCCAGCGCGCCGCCGCGCGGATCCAGCTTCGTCCGCAGMGGCGTGGGCAGGACGGCGGCGCGGGGAACCGGCTGGGCGGTCGCTCCCGCAGCCGCGTTGACCGCGTAGATCCGGGGCGGCGTGGCCCAGACCGTGGCGTCGGCGGCGACACCGCCGGCCAGCCGGGCCTCGTCCGTGAACGGCGCGACGAAGGCCAGGCTCTCCAGCCCGGTCTCGGGATCGATCACCGGCCGAGTGCTGGCGATGGTCCGCGCCGCCAGCCCTTCGGCGGCCACGTAGTAGTTGGGCATGGGATACAGCTCGGACAGCTGGTGGCCCGCGAGCGTCAGATCGATGGTGGCGACCTGGTCCGGCGGCAAGCCGCGAAAGTCGGGCGTTGGCGTCAGACGATAGAGATCGCCGTTGATATGCGTCAGGGCGAAGCCGTCGCTGTCGGCCTTCAGGATCGGCACGACGCTGCTGAAATAGATCGACACGCCCGCCGGCGGCCCTGCCCCGTCGGCCAGGGTGATCCGCGCCAGCA
>NZ_JBFTZS010000768.1:0-1130 GCF_056406675.1 Caulobacter sp. P1_B12_2
CATCATGGCCGCGATGCCCCAGCCGGCCACGGTCAGGAACGGTCCGCCCAGGCCGAAAGGCTCCAGGGCCGCGCCGAACCCGCGCCTGTTCAGGCGGCCGTTGCCGCTCAAGCCGCCGCGTCCGAAGTCGCCTCGGTGACCGGCAAGGTCGTGAAGGCCGTCGAGCCGAAGACGACCGCCTCCACCACGGCCACCGCCGTCGCGGCCGCCGTGGCTGACGCCGCCGCCGAACCGGCCCATGGCCAGGTCGCCGCCCCGTCCCACGCCGCCACCACCGGCGAAGGTGGAGCCGAGGGCGGCTCGCAGGACCAGGCCAACGCCCAGGGCTCGGCCCTGAAGGACGCCGCGCCGACCGTCGCCGCCTCCGACACCGCCACCGCCCCGACCTTCGTGGCGCAAGGCACGACGGCGGCCCCGGCCCCGATCGTCGCCGCCCAACTGCCCAAGGCGGGACCGGAAACGGTCAGCCACCTGACGACCGAGATCGCCAGCAAGGCGGTGGTCGGCAAGACCAGCCGCTTCGACGTCGTGCTGCAGCCGGAAGGCCTGGGCCGGGTCGACGTGCGCATCGAGATCGCCAAGGACGGCAAGCTGACCGCCGCCCTGAACTTCGACAACCCGGCCGCCGCCGCCGAACTGCGCGGCAAGTCGGCCGAACTGCGCCAAGCCCTGGCGGCCGCCGGCTTCAACGTCGCCGACACCGCCCTGAGCTTCGACAGCTCGAGCCAGAACCAGAACGGCGGCCAGAACCAGAACGCCTTCTTCAACTTCCAGGACGGCGAGAACGGCCGTCAGGCTTTCCAAGGCCGCGCCTTCCGATCGGCGCTGGGCGAGGAAATCCCCACCCTGTCTCCGTCCGCCCTGCTGCCCGGCCTTCGTGTCGCGGACAACAGCGGCGTCGACGTCAGAATCTAGGAGAGACCGCCATGGTCACCGCCACCAGCAGCACCGGCAACGCCACTACCGACAAGATCAACAATTCGCGCGCCTCGCTCGCCAACAACGAGCAGACGTTCCTCAAGCTGCTGACCACCCAGCTGAAGAACCAGGACCCCCTGGCGCCCACCGACACCACCCAGATGACCAGCCAGATCACCCAGATGACCGGCGTCGAACAGCAGCTGGTCACC
>NZ_JBFTZS010000769.1:0-1129 GCF_056406675.1 Caulobacter sp. P1_B12_2
GCTTGGAGATCAGCGCCCCGGCCGCGCCCTTGTCGGCGGTCTGGACGACGAACTCATGGCCGTCCCGCGCGCCCGTCAGGGCCACGAACAGGTCGCCGGGCTCGATGCTGCGGCTGTCGATCGACACGCCGGTGGCCTCGAAGTCGGCCAGCACCTGGCCGCCCGTCGCGGCGGCGATCTCGTCGGCGGTCCACAAAGGGGTTAGAGGCGCGTCACGCATGGACGGCCTCCAGCGCCTGGGCGGTTTCGGTCACATCGTCGAACGGATGGTTCACGCCGGCCACCAGTTGACCCTGCTCGTGCCCCTTGCCGGCCACCACCAGAACGTCGCCGTCGGCCAGCAGGGCCGCGCCGGCCCGGATGGCCTGACGACGGTCGCCATACTCCTGCGCGCCGGGCGCGGCGTCCAGAATGGCGGCGCGGATCGAGGCGGGCTCTTCGCTGCGGGGATTGTCGTCGGTGACGATGGCCACGTCGGCCAGGCGGGCGGCGATCTCGCCCATCAGCGGACGCTTGCCGCGATCGCGGTCGCCGCCGGCCCCGAACACCACGATCAGCTTGCCGCGCGTGTGAGGCCGCAGGGCCGCCAGCACCGTCTCCAGGCCGTCGGGGGTGTGGGCGTAGTCGACATAGGCCTCGCCGCCGCGTGCGCCCGTGCCCACGCGCTGCAGCCGGCCGGCCGCGCCTTCGAGGGTCGCCAGGGCGGCGATGGTCGCCTCAAGGTCCTCGCCGGTGGCCAAGACCAAGCCCGCCGCGACCAGCACGTTCGAGGCCTGGAAGTCGCCGGCCAGCGGCAGCAGCACGTCGAACTCGCGGCCCTGGGCGGCGATCTTCAGGCGCTGGCCTTCCGGCACGGGCGTGCGCGAGACCAGGGTCAGTCCCTGCCCCGCATGGCCGACCGACAGGATGGTCTGGCCCGAGGTGACGGCGGCCGAGGCGAAGGCCGGGAAGGCGTCGCTGTCGGCGTTCAGCACGGCGGTGCGGGCGCGCGGCAGCAGGGTCTCGAACAATCGCAGCTTGGCCGCGCGGTAGCAGCCCATGGTGCCGTGATAGTCTAGGTGGTCCTGGGTGAAGTTGGTGAAGCCGGCGGCGGCCAGGCGCACGCCGTCCAGGCGGCGCTGGTCGATGC
>NZ_JBFTZS010000770.1:0-1129 GCF_056406675.1 Caulobacter sp. P1_B12_2
GAGATCACCCATGCCCACCCCCAACCCCGCCCGAGGCGAAGTCCTCGTCCCTTTGGCCGGCGCGCCCCGCCGTCTGTGCCTCACCCTCGGCGCCCTGGCCCGGATCGAAGCCGTGCTCGGCCTCGACGACTGGAGCGCTCTGCCCGAGCGCTTCGCCCGGCTGTCGGCGAGCGAACTGCTGGCCGTGCTGGCCGCCCTGCTGGAAGGCGGCGGCGAGGATCCCGCGATCCTGGACGCCGGTCCGGTCTCGATCCCGCAGGCCGTCGCGGCGGTCGCCGCCGCCCTGGCGGCCTGCGCGTGAACACCCGCTGGCGTGACGCCCTGCGCCTGGCGACCCTGGGCCTGGCCATTCCGCCCGAGGCCTTCTGGCGACTGTCCCTGACCGAGTGGCGCGCCCTGAGCGAGGCCCCGGCCGCGCCGACGCTGAACCGCGCGGCCCTGGACGCCCTGATCGCCCGCTTCCCCGACGCCCCCGATCCCATGAGGGAGACGACATGAGCGACTTTGATGCGGATGGCCTGGACGCCGTCCCCGCCCGCGCGACCGAAGCGGCCGCCGCCCTGGCGGCCCTGCGCGCCCCGGCCGAACAGGCGGCCCGGACCATCGACGAGGCCTTCGCCAAGGCCGGAACGGGCCTGGCCCGCTCGCTGGCCCGCGCGGCCGCCGACGGCAAGGTCAGCCTGGCCGAGCTGGCGCGGGCGGTGATCGACGCGGTGTCGGCCGGATCCGGCGAAGGCGGCGGCCTGGCCCAGGCCCTGGCCAACGTCGTGAGTTCGCGCTTTTCCGGAGCCCGGGCCGACGGCGGACCGGTGCTGGCGGGCGGCGCCTATCTGGTCGGCGAGCGCGGTCCGGAGCTGTTCCGCCCGTCCGGGGCCGGGGCGATCGAGCCGCTGGGCGGCGGCGGGGTCAATGTCACGATCAACGTCCAGGGCGGCGATACGGCCAGCCTGGCCCGCTCCGACGCCCAACTGGCCCAGGCCCTGGCCCGGGCGGTGAGCCTGGGGGCGCGGCGGCTTTAGCTTTGAACCAAACTATTTAAACCGCTCATCCCGGCGAACGCCGGGACCCAGATCCCAAAGCGGTGTGGATGATCGGAGGAACTCAGAGTTCATGGCGTCAGCCACACCGC
>NZ_JBFTZS010000771.1:0-1123 GCF_056406675.1 Caulobacter sp. P1_B12_2
TCTTTGAACACCGCTTCGTTCAACGCCCTGCAGTCGGACTTCAACAGCCTGCGCGACCAGAWCACCAAGGCCGTCACCAACGCCAAGTTCAACGGCGTCAGCATCGCCGACGGCTCGACCACCAAGCTGGCCTTCCTGGCCAACTCGGACGGCTCGCAGTTCACGGTCGCCGCCAAGACTCTGTCGCTGACGGGCCTGGGCCTGTCCGCCGCCGCGACCTTCACGACCGCTTCGGCCGCCAAGACGATGATCGCCACCGTCTCGACCGCCATGGGCACGGCGACCAACAAGCTGGCGTCGCTGGGCACCAGCTCGACGGGTCTCGACACCCATTTGACCTTCGTCGGCAAGCTGCAAGACAGCCTCGACGCCGGCGTGGGCAACCTGGTTGACGCCGATCTGGCCAAGGAAAGCGCCAAGCTGCAATCGCTGCAAACCAAGCAGCAACTGGGCGTGCAGGCGCTGTCGATCGCCAACCAGTCGACCCAGTCCGTCCTCAGCCTGTTCCGCTAAGCGGTTCGGTCTTCGAGTTCAGCATCTTGAAGGGCGGGTCTTCGGACCCGCCCTTTTTTCTTGGCTCCCGCGCGACAAGACTCAGCCCGTCGCGAGGCGGCGCCTACCAGATGTTGTATTTCCAGGAACAGCGGGCGAAGCCGCAGAGTCAACGACAGATTAAGGTCGCGCCGCAGGACTCTCAGTCAAAAGAACTCGATTCAGGCGGTGGACTTTCGTCCAATCGGAATGACTAACGAGGCATTATCCACGCCGCAAAATTAGTCGCGACACTTTTACACTATCGAAAGCACGACCGTGGACACTGGCGATGAGCAAAATGCTCCCGACCGTCAAAATGACGTCGGCCACCTTGAATGGGAACTCGCCGAAATGGCTCTGAATAGCATCAACACGAACTCGGGCGCGATGATCGCCCTGCAGAACCTGAACTCCACCAACTCGGAACTGGGTGTCGTTCAGCAACGCATCAACACCGGCAAGAAGGTCGGCAGCGCCAAGGACAACGGCGCGATCTGGGCGATGGCCAAGAACCAATCGACCACCGCCAGCTCGCTGAACGCCGTGAAGGACTCGCTGCAACGCGGCCAGTCGACCATCGACGTGGCCC
>NZ_JBFTZS010000772.1:0-1121 GCF_056406675.1 Caulobacter sp. P1_B12_2
GGTGAAGGTTGGCCGCATCGCCGGCCAGTTCGCCAAGCCGCGCTCCGAACCGATCGAGACGATCGACGGCGTCACCCTGCCGTCCTATCGCGGCGACAACATCAACGGCATGGACTTCACGGCCGAGGAGCGCATCCCCGATCCGGATCGCCTGCTGCGCGCCTACGGCCAGTCGGCCGCGACGCTGAACCTGCTGCGCGCCTTCGCCAGCGGCGGTTACGCCGACCTCTACAACATCCATCGCTGGACGCTGGGCTTCGTGGGCGACAGCCCGCAGGGCGCGCGCTACCGCGAGCTGTCGGAGAAGATCAGCGAAGCCCTGACCTTCATGGCGGCGGTCGGCGTCACGCCGGAAACCCAGCCCGACCTGCGCCGGGTCGAGTTCTTCACCAGCCACGAGGCCCTGCTGCTGGGCTTCGAGGAAGCCATGACCCGCGTCGATAGCACCTCGGGCGACTGGTACGACACCAGCGCCCACCTGCTGTGGATCGRCGAACGCACCCGCCAGCTGGACGGCGCCCACATCGAGTTCATGCGCGGCGTGAAGAACCCGATCGGGCTGAAGTGCGGTCCGACCATGGAGGGCGACGACCTTCTGCGGCTGATCGACGTGCTCAACCCGGCCAACGAGCCGGGCCGCCTGACCCTGTACGGCCGCTTTGGCTCGGACAAGATCGCCGACCGCCTGCCGCGCCTGATGAAGGCCACCAAGGCCGCCGGCCGTTCGGTGGTCTGGGCGACGGACCCGATGCACGGCAACACGCTGAAGGCCTCGACCGGCTACAAGACCCGGCCGTTCGACCGGATCCTCTCGGAGGTGAAGTCGTTCGTCGAGATCGCCCATGCCGAAGGCGTGCACCCGGGCGGCGTTCATCTGGAAATGACCGGCCAGAACGTCACCGAGTGCCTGGGCGGCGCGCGCGCCGTGTCGGAAACCGACCTGGCCGACCGCTACCACACCCATTGCGATCCGCGCCTGAACGGCGAGCAGGCCCTGGAGCTGGCGTTCCTGGTGGCCGAGAAGCTGAAGTCGGCGCGTGACGACCAACGCCGCCTGGCCACGGGATAACGTCGGTCTTCGAAGTTCTGGCTAAGGTCTCTAGCAGGGTATAGCCTCCTTC
>NZ_JBFTZS010000773.1:0-1114 GCF_056406675.1 Caulobacter sp. P1_B12_2
ATATGCTCTGCCTGACGACCTGGCGGTGGAGGGCGCGGCGTTTGGGACCGCCGAGATCGACAGGCAAGTCGTGACGCTGGCGGGTTGGGGCTCGGTGATCCTGGCGGTGCGGGACCGCTGACCGACGGTGWGCTCCGCCACGCTCGCCCACACTTTCTGTCCGAGGACCTGAGGCCCGGGGTCGACAAACGCCGAGGCATCCATCGATATCATATGATCGTCGGAGGGGGACGCATGAGTGACATCGATTGGTCGGTGCATCGTGTCGGAAGCGGGCAGTTCGTCGTCTCGCCTAAGGGACCATCTGCTCGGATCGAATTTGGCCAGGCTGACTGGGCGTTTTCGATAACTTGCGTCCGCTCGCGCGCAAAGCTTCTGATCCTGCAGGACCGAGCAGGAGGGTCCGCGACACCGTTTGGCCGCCGTCTCGCTCCGCAGCCCGGCAAACCATTTGATCATGAGGGATTGGACTTCAGCATTGGACGTGTCCGCCTGAGCCGCGGAGACAGCGTGCTGTTGCGAAACACCGCGAACAAGACAGCGATGTTGACCTACCAGGGAAACCAGGTTGATCGCTTCGCAGGGGAAATTCGATATCTTCCCATAGCCGGCGATCGGCCAAACGAAGGCGGCGTTGGCGAACTAACCCGCGCCGTCGACGAAGCGATCGCGGCGCTTGCCGCCGTCCAGCCAAGCGACGAGGAGCCCGCGGGTTTCGGCCACAACAATCCCCCGACCGACCAGGGTCTGACGCGGGAAGACTACGAGGCCGTCCAACGCACGCTTGAGGAACTTCGAGCGAGGTCCGAAGGCGCCCGATATGATCCAGAGTTTCTCGAGCGGGCTCTGGATACGCTCAACGACGCATCGATGAAGATAGATGCCTGGGCAGCGCGGGCCTTGGCCTCGATGGCCAACGGGTTCCTCGAGGGCGTCGGCCAACTCACCGCTTTCGTCGTGTTGGGTGTTGGAGCCTATCTTGTGCTGGGGGGCAAACTGAACAACGTCGGCGCCGCCATAAAGTCCGAAGGCGCCCGATATGATCCAGAGTTTCTCGAGCGGGCTCTGGATACGCTCAACGACGCATCGATGAAGATAGATGCCTGGGCAGCGC
>NZ_JBFTZS010000774.1:0-1096 GCF_056406675.1 Caulobacter sp. P1_B12_2
TGCCCTCGCGGCCTGTCCCCATGTTCAGGCTCGGCGCTCAACGAAGGGGACACGCCGCAAGGGCATGTCCCCGCTCTACAGCCGCTCCATCAGCGCGCCATGCCCCGCCAGCATCGCCACCTCCAGCGCCGTCTGCTCCCACTCATTCTTTGACGTCGAGATTGGCGCCCAACTCCAGCAGGACGTCGGCGACCCCGGCGTGTCCCGCCGCCGCCGCATAGTGCAGCGCCGTGAAGCCCCGGTCTCCGGGCAGGTCGATGGTCGCGCCCAGACGCACGAGGTCGCGAACATCGGCCTCCTGGCCCATCCGCGCCGCCAAATGCAACAGGCCGTCGCGACCCGTGCCGATAACGTCGGGGCCGTCGATCGTCACCCCGGCCATCTCCGGATGCGTCGCGTAGCGCGCAGCGACCTGTTCGAACGTCCGCGTCATGCCGTCTAGGCCGTCGCCATCTCGAAGATCGCCTCGCGCGTCAGGTCCGGCCGCTCCATCGGCAGGAAGTGGCTGGCCCCGGTCACGGTTTCCACCCGGATCGACGGGTGGCGGCGCATCAGGCCCGCGCCGTCGCCGACATGGGCGGTCGAGCCCGTCTCGGCCTTGAGGATGCGCGCCGGGCAGCGGATGCGGCCCATGGCCCGCCAGGGGTCGTGGGCCTGGGCGCTGTAGTTGGAGGCCTCCCAGGCCGGGGCGCAAGCCAGCTCGACCTTGCCGTCGTTGCGGTCGCGAAAGCCGCCGCCGACATAGTCGGCCAGCATCGACTCGGGCCAGGTCTTGAACGCCCCGCGCCCGCGATAGGCGGTGAAGGCGGCCTCGCGGTTGTCGAACACGGCGCGGCGGCGCAGCGCGCCCTGGACCAGCGGCAGATGCTTCCACAGCGCGCCGGAGGTCCAGGGCATGTGGGCGTAGAAGGCCATGATCCGAGGCATGATCACCGGGTCCAGCAGCACGAGGCCGCGCACGGCGTCGGGCGCGGCGGCCGCGGCCAGCAGGCTGACCGTGCCGCCCATCGAGTGGCCGGCCAGGACTACCGGCTGCGCCTGGTCCAGGGCGGCCAGCAGGGCCAGCAGGTCGTCCCGCAGGTCCAACCAGTTACGG
>NZ_JBFTZS010000775.1:0-1087 GCF_056406675.1 Caulobacter sp. P1_B12_2
CGCGGCCGGCCGCTGACGCGCCGGCCCGAATCCGCTACGCGCGGCGTTCATATGAGCGAAGGAGAGGGGGAGGACCCCCACGGGCGCCACGAACGGCGCCTATCTTGCGCGGAACACCCCGAACGCATCCGCGTCTGTCTCAAACTGGGTCATCTTGGCGATGAAACCGCGTTATCAGGTCTCCCGCGCCGCCGTCGAACTCATCAAGAGGTTCGAGGGTTACCGGATGAAAGCCGCGCAGCTGCCCGACGGGCGCTGGACGCTGGGCTATGGCCACACCCTGACCGCGCGCGGTGGGGCGTCTGTCTCGGAACAGGACGCTGAAGCTCTGCTTCTGTACGACCTGATCACCGTGGCTCACGCGGTCAACGAGAACACCTACACGCCGCTGAACCAGAACCAGTTCGACGCCCTGGTCTGCTTCGCCTTCAACATCGGCACCGAAAACTTCGTCCGCTCCGCCGTGCTGCGCCGCCTGAACGAAGGCGCGCCGCTGCTGGCCGCCTGCGAGATGGAGATGTGGCGCAAGGCCGACTTCGAGGGCGAACGCATCGTCGTCGACGCCCTGGTCCGTCGCCGTTCGGCCGAGAAGGCGCTGTTCCTGACGCCGACCGACGGCCACTGGGTGGCCGCGCCGAGCTCGGTGCTGCGGCCCARGATCGACTACGACGCCGGCAAACTGGTGCCTAACCAGGCTCCCGCCGCGATCACCACCGCGCTGAACGGCGACAAGGCCGTGGCCCTGCGCCAGGACAGCGCCTCGACGCCCGCGCTGACCGGACACGGACCCAGCGCCAGCGAACAGGCCGCCGCCGCCGTCGGCGCGCGCCTGGAAGCGATCCTGCCCGACGAGGCCGCCGCGCCGCTGCCGATCGCCGCGCCCGTCCAGGACCTGGTCCTGCCCGAGCCGCCGCCCCTGGCCGCCGCCGCGCCGTCGTCGTTCATCTATGCGACGCCCGAGCCGGACGTCGCCGTCGAGCCCGTCGTCGCGCCATTCCGGCTGACTCCGGAAGAGCCGGTCGCCGAACCGGCCTTCGCGCCGCCGCCCGTCACCGAACCGGCGGCCGCCGTCGAGCCTGGCCTGTTC
>NZ_JBFTZS010000776.1:0-1086 GCF_056406675.1 Caulobacter sp. P1_B12_2
ACCCTGGACGCCGCCCAGGTCCTGCGCGACGAATTCAAGCTGGGCGACGGCGAGGCGACCGACGTGCTGACCATCAGCCTGTCGGCCACCGACTTCATCGGCCACCGCTACGGCGCCAAGGGGCCGGAGATGTGCGACCACCTGCTGCGGCTGGACGACCGGCTGGGCGCGTTCCTCGACAGCCTGGACAAGGTCAAGGGCCAGGTCCTGGTCGTGCTGGCCGCCGACCATGGCGGATCGGATTTCCCCGAGCGCCTGGCCCAGCAGGGCTATGACGCCGGCCGCGTGCCGCCGGTGCAATGGCTGAAGGACCTAAACGCCGCCGTCCGCGAGCAGCTGCAGCTGGCCTATGACCCGCTGGTCCAGGCCGGGGGCATCGAGTCGCTGTACGTGGTCGGAGCTGACGGCAAGGCGCCCAGCGTCGGCGATCACGCCCAGGTCACCGCGGCGGCCCTGGCGATCCTGGCCAAGCGAACCGAGGTGTTCGCCGCCTACGACTCCAACACCCTGGTCACCGCCGCCCCGCCGCCCAAGGGCACGCCGCCGGACGAGATCAGCGTCGCCGAGCGCATGCGCCGCAGCGCCTATCCCGGCCGGGTGGGCGACATCCTGGTGGCCTTCCAGCCCTACCAGACCCCGGCCTCGCCCGGCGTCAGCTACGTGGCCAGCCACGGCAGCCCCTGGAATTACGACCGTCGGGTGCCGATCTTGTTCTGGTGGAAGGGCGGCCCGGCGCGTGAGCGAGTGCTGCCCATCGAGACCGTCGACATCGCCCCGACCATCGCGGCGGTGACGGGCGTGACGGCGCCGGGTGACGTGGACGGGCGGTGCTTGCCGCTAGGGGCGGGGCCTGGCTGCTAGCCAGAGACTCGCGCACCCTCTCCAGACGAGGTTAGGGTTGGGCGAACCCCGGGAGGCTCCATGTCACGACGCCTGATCGCGCTTACCGCCCTCGCGCTCCTGACGACCACCGCCGCCCGTGCTCAGCCCACCCAGGCCCAGCTCGACAGCATCGCCGCTCACCTGCGGGTCAGATACCAGGTGCTCGACAACCGACCYGGCCCGGCGGCCTGCGCGCCGGCCCCG
>NZ_JBFTZS010000777.1:0-1080 GCF_056406675.1 Caulobacter sp. P1_B12_2
GCCTGCTGACCGCCGCCGTCGACGGCCGCCGCCTGACCCTGACCGCCGCCCCCTCGTTCGCCGCCAAGTGGCTGGTGCCGCGCCTGGGCAAGTTCGAGCAGGCCCAGCCCCAGGTCGACGTCTGGCTGTCGGCCGGCATGGAAGTCGTGGATTTCGCCGCCGGCGAGGTCGACCTGGCCATCCGCTACGGCTCGGGACGCTATCCCGGCCTGGAGGTCATCCGCCTGCTCAGCGAGACCGTGATCCCTGTCGCGTCACCTGAGCTTCTGGCCGCCAACCCTCTGGAATCGCCCGAAGATCTGTCGCGCCACATCCTGCTGCACGACGGCTCGCCGGACGCCGACGACAGCTGCCCGGACTGGGCCATGTGGCTGGCGGCGCGGGGCATCCGATCGGTGGACGGCGCCCGGGGTCCGCGCTTCAACCAGTCGAGCATGGTGATCGAGGCCGCCGCCAACGGACGCGGCGTCGCCCTGGCCAAACAGACCCTGGCCCAGGCCGATCTCGACGCCGGCCGTCTGGTCATTCCGTTCGAGATTCCCACGGCCGTCGACTTCGCCTATTACGTCGTCCATCCCAAGGCCAAGGGGCGTCTGCCGCAAGTGAAGGCGTTCGTTTCGTGGCTGCAGGCCGAGGCGGCGGCCCACGAAGCGGCCCTCCTCACCATGGACAACGGCGCGGGCATCTAAAGCTAAATGGTCAAGACGATTATCGAGGTCGGCGAACGACTGGTTCCCGGCGACTGCCAGACCATGGTCGATGTCCGCCAGGGCGTGGACGCCCTGGACCGGGCGCTGGTGGCCCTGCTGACCGAGCGTCAGGGCTATATGAGCGCCGCCGCCCGCATCAAGCCCGACCGCTCCAAGGTGTTCGACCGCGCGCGGATCGAGGACGTGGTCGAGAAGGTGAAAGCCGCCGCCCGTGAGTCAGGTTTGTCGGAAGCCATCGCCGAGCCGGTATGGCGGACGCTGGTCGATCGCTGCATCGCCTATGAGTACGACAGCTGGGACCGGACGAAGGGGTAGCCAGAGACGCCCCCTCCGTCGGGCTTCGCCCGCCACCTCCCCCGTTTCCCGGGGG
>NZ_JBFTZS010000778.1:0-1078 GCF_056406675.1 Caulobacter sp. P1_B12_2
GAATCGGGATTTTCCGGAAGCGGTGAAACCTCTCACCCTCCCACCGCCTTTGGCGGCGGGCCCCTCCCTCTCTCAAAGAGAGAGGGGTTTCGCGCGCACCGCCTGGATCAGCGGGTCGGCTACCCACCTAGCGGACAATCGATAGGTCCGCTCCGCGCCGGGGCGCCACCCCAAAAAAGGAAAGGCCCCCGTCCCGGCCGTTCTGCCCGCGGCGGCAAGGCCCAGATCATGAAAAAGCCGCCGACCTCTCGGCCGGCGGCTTGATCTGCGCGAAAGAGAGA
Source organism: Caulobacter sp. P1_B12_2 (assembly GCF_056406675.1). NCBI lineage: Bacteria > Pseudomonadati > Pseudomonadota > Alphaproteobacteria > Caulobacterales > Caulobacteraceae > Caulobacter > Caulobacter sp. P1_B12_2. The sequence goes on from NZ_JBFTZS010000778.1 coordinate 282, forward strand.
GAGGCGCTTACGCCTTGTCTTCCGAGGCGTCGCGGCTTTCGTTGATGTGGTCGATCAGACCCCAGGCCTTGGCTTCCTCGGCGCTCATGAAGTGGTCGCGGTCGAGGGTCTTTTCGACTTCCTCGTAGGTGCGGCCGGTGTGCTTGACGTAGATCTCGTTCAAGCGGCGCTTGGTCTTGATGATGTCCTCGGCGTGGCGCTCGATGTCCGAGGCCTGGCCGCGGAAGCCACCCGACGGCTGGTGGACCATGATGCGGGCGTTCGGCAGCGCGATGCGCTGGCCGGGAGCGCCGGCTTGCAGCAGAAGCGAGCCCATCGAGGCCGCCATGCCCATGCACACCGTCGAGACCGGGCTCTTGATGTATTGCATGGTGTCGTAGATCGCCAGGCCGGCCGTCACCACGCCGCCGGGCGAGTTGATGTACATGGCGATTTCCTTCTTGGGGTTCTCGGACTCCAGGAAGAGCAGCTGGGCGCAGATCAGGCTGGCCATCCCGTCTTCGACGGGACCGGTCAGGAAGATGATCCGCTCTTTCAACAGACGGGAGAAGATGTCGAACGCCCGCTCGCCGCGGCTGGTCTGTTCGACCACCATCGGCACGAGGTTCATCGCCGTCGCCATCGGATCATACATAGGGATCGCCCTTTTCATTGTGTCTGGGCGGCGCGAGCGAATCAGCCCCCGCGCGCCGTCGCCAACGCATATCGCGTGGCGCTTAACAGGTTGCAAGGAGCCGGGCCGAAGCTTCGGCCATGAAAAAGGGCGCGACCCTCGCGGATCGCGCCCTGATTTCGTT
>NZ_JBFTZS010000779.1:0-1077 GCF_056406675.1 Caulobacter sp. P1_B12_2
TGTGCCGAGCCGGACGAACTCACCACCACTCCAGTCTTTGTCAGCTCCTCGCGCAGGCGCGTGTCGCTGTCGCCGATCGGGTTGCAGGCCTTGTCGGTCGACAGGGCGACCACCAGCTTGACGTGGTTGTTGAGGCTGGCCCAGACCACGTTCTCGGCGCCCATGATGTTGGTATGGATGCATTCGGACGGATTGTATTCGGCGGCCGGCACCTGCTTGAGGGCGGCGGCGTGGATGACGATGTCGACGCCGCGCAGGGCCAGGGTCAGGCGCTCGCGATCGCGCACGTCGCCCAGGAAAAAGCGCATCTTCGCGTAGGTCGCCTCGTCGAACTGCTCGCGCAGCTCCATCTGCATGTCGCTCTGCTTCAATTCGTCGCGGGAGTAGACGATCACTTTCCGCGGGTCGGCGCGGCGCAGGACGGTCTCGATGAAGCGACGGCCAAACGAACCGGTCCCGCCGGTCACCAGGATGACCTTGCCGTCCAGATCGAGGGTTTTCGGTGAAAAGCGCCCCAATTTCAGTCTCCTGCGTTCCCGCCGCGCGCCAAGGCGGGCGAGACGATTCATGGTTAACGGCCCTTTGTGCCTGTCAGACGTAAAGAGGACGTCAACCACGCCATGTCACAAGGGCTCATGCGCCGCGCCCTCGCCCTCTCCGTCCTGTCGCTGCTGGCCGCCGCCAGCCTCGCCGCCCCGCCCGCCTTCGCTGGTCACGGCAAGGAGGAGAAGAAGGCGCCCGTGACCTATTTCGCCCTGCAGCCCCTGACGGCGACCACCATCCGCCGCGACGGCCGCCGGGGCGTCATGACCCTGGAGACCGGGGTGCAGGCGCTGGACCCGGCCCTGATGGAGCGCGCCCAGCAGTCGGAACCCCGCCTGCGCGCCGCCTTCGCCCAGGTGCTGATGACCTACACCGCCGGCATGCCGCGCGGCGCGGCCCCGGACCTGACCTATCTGGGCGGCAAGATGCAGGAAGCCGCCGACAAGGTGCTGGGCCGCAAGGGCTCGAAGGTGCTGCTGGGTTCGGCGATGGTGAACTGACATCACGCCCGTCATCCTCGGACTTGTTCCGAGG
>NZ_JBFTZS010000780.1:0-1072 GCF_056406675.1 Caulobacter sp. P1_B12_2
GCGCCTGAAGCTGCTCTACACGCTCAGCAGCGAGCGCGAGATCCTGACCGGCCGCATGCGGCGCTGGGCCCTGGGCCTGCTTTGCTGGCTGTTCCTGGCGCTGATGATCACCAAGGTCTTGCCCAATATCGCCCCGGCCGGCGCCATTCGCGAGGCGGTGACGGTGATCGCCAACTTCGCGCTGATCGCCTTCGTCGGCGCGGCGGGGGCCATGGTCTCGGTGCTGCGGCGCACCGAGTCGGCCATGGCCTCGGCCTCGTCCGAGATCGACCCCGTGCGGCAGGTCAGCGCCCTGAGCCAGGGCCTGACGGCGGTGTTCATCGCCGCGTTCGTCGGCATGTCGGTGTCGTTCGTGCTGGTGGCCTTCTTCGCCAGCGGTCTGGTGCGGGACGGGACGATCGTCGGCAGCGGGGCRGCSGCGCTGTTCCCCCAGATCGTGCCCTGCCGCTACGCCTGCCCGATCACCATGGTCAATCGCGGCCTGATGTTCCCCGAAGCCCTGGACGCCGCCAAGATGATGGTCTGGGCCTTCATCGGCGGCTTCTCCGAGCAACTGGTGCCCGACGTGCTGGATCGCCTGACCAAGGCGGCCCGGCAGACGAAGAAGCCGTCGGAAGCGGCTTAGCGGGGGACATGCCCTTGCGGCGTGTCCCCAATGCCGGGCACGGGGCTTGCTGATGGGGACACGCCGCAAGGGCATGTCCCCGGTTTAGATCCGCCCCGTCGCCACGGCCCAGGTCAGGCGGAGCTGCGTCTCCAACGGACCCAACTCGCGCGCCCCCGTCTGAGCCCTCGCCAGGGCGGCGGGCGCGGCGGCGGGGAACGCGGCCAGCGGCAGGGCCTTCAAGGCGTCTTGCGCCTTGGCCCGCGCCGCGTTCACCCGTTTGCGGACATCGGCCTGCGTCCAGTCGGCCGGCAGGCGCTGGACCCCTGCCCGCTTCAGCCGCCACAGGCCCGCCAGGCCATAGGCGCGCGCCGCCTCCTGGACCGCGTGGAGATCGGCCTTGGGGTCCAGCCGCCAGGCGGCCAGCATCGTCACCGCCCCGGCTGTGGCGTCCACATAGGCCAGGAC
>NZ_JBFTZS010000781.1:0-1065 GCF_056406675.1 Caulobacter sp. P1_B12_2
GGCCTGGACAGCCCGGGCCCTCGCCGCGGCCACGCTCTGGTCCTGGGCGGCCTGGGCCAGCACATAGTCGGCGGCGTCGATGCGCATCAGGGGCTGTCCCCGGCGCACGGTTTGGCCGGTGTCCACCAGGCGCTCGACGATCTTGCCCGGGACGCGGAAGCCCAACTGGCTTTCGATGCGCGCGGAGACCACGCCGGTGAACTGGCGATCGCCGTCGGTGGCGGCGGAGGCGGTGGCGACCCGCACCACCGGCGGCTGGGTTCGGGGATCAACGGCGGCGTCATGGCCGCCGCACGCGGCGAGCGGGGCGGTCAGGCCGCCGACGAGGGCGGCGAGAAGCAAGCGGTGCGACATGGCGAAGGGTCCTGCCTTGAGCGGAGACCTCCATTTCGTGTCTAGTGACTAATTTGTCAATTAGTCACTACCGATTTTCCAAGATGACTACGGCGACAGGCTACGCAGGATCAGGTTGATGACCTGGGTCTGGGTCTCGGGCAGGCCGTCMAGATTGAACTCCAGAAGCAGCGGATGCATGAATGGCTGCATCGCCAGCATGATCGCCGAACAGGTCTCGTCGATCGGCGTCTTGCGCTCGAACTCCCCCGCCTCGCGGCCCAGCAGGATGATGTCGCGCAGGGTCGCCTCGACGTGGGAAAGATAGGTGAGCGCCGACGGCCAGTTCTCGGCCGCCGAGTTGGCAGCTAGGTCGTAGAGCATCTTCTCCTGGAATAGAAGTTCAACGCTCCTTGCTGTTATGGTGCTGAAAAGTTTGCGAAACTTCTCGGTCGGTGTCCGCGCCTCGGCGACGCCGGCCAGGGCGGCCGTCATGATCTTTTCCAGGCACTGGGTGCAGATGGCCTCGCCGATCGCCTGCTTTGAATCGAAGAACTTGTAGATGTAGGCCTTCGAGAAGCCGATCGCCTTGGCCAGGTCCGCGACGGTCGTCTTGCCGTAGCCGAAGCGCGCGAAGTGGGCGTCGGCGGCGTCGACGATCTGCTGACGAATGGCGTGGTCGGCCGGCCCGCGGCGGCCCGCGGCGGCGTCTGGGGGCGTGCTGTCGATGGT
>NZ_JBFTZS010000782.1:0-1065 GCF_056406675.1 Caulobacter sp. P1_B12_2
CCCCCGCCCTTGCGGCGGACGGAGGGGTTCCCGCCACAGGGGCGGGAATGACGGCTTCATTGGGGCGTGGCTGAACGTCGCGAAGCCGGCCGCGCCCTTGGCGAGAGTAAACGCCCTGGCGGCTCCATAGATTGAAATACTCCCGGGCTGGGCTAGGCTGACCGTCGCGCGCCATGGGGCGCGGACCTCGGGGGGCTGGGTCGCGATGAACGAACATCTGGAAAAGGTGTCGATCTGGACCGCCGTCCGGCGCCGCATCACGGGCCGGCTCGTGCCGTTGCAGATCTTCTGGGCCGCGTTCCTGGCCGACCTGGAGGCCATTCGCGGCGCGCCGGCCGTCGCCGCCCTGCTGGCCGTCTGCGCGGCGCTGATGCTCATGGAGCAGGGCTCGGACCTGGCGGTGACGGCCGGCTCCGACACCTGCAAGGCCAGCTGGATGGTGCTGGCCACCGCCTTCTACGGCTTTCAGTGCTGGTTCTGGACCCGCTTCATCCTCGAGCAGCACAGGCGCCRCTCGCCCCAGGCTTTCACTGGCCATCCCGCGGCGCCGAAGCTGATCGGCTGGCTGCGCGAGTGGACGCCGCGCCTCCTGGGCGGCGCGCCGTTCATCATCGCCGGCGTGGCCACCGCCAGGGCGAAGGTCGACCTCGCGGCGCTGCCCTACATCTTCTTCGGGCTAGGGCTGGCGGCGGTGTTCGTGCTGTGGGCGCGCCGCCGCGTCGCCGCCTATTTCCGGCTGTTCAACCGCGGCCTGTTCAACCGCCTGTGCCGGTGGGGCACGTTCGTCCTGGGCCTCGCGTCGCTGGCGGTCCTGTGCGTCTGGCCGGTCGGACCGGCCCAGTTTCTGGGCGCCATCAGCGTAGTCTTCCTGGGCCTGGCCTTCATCACCGCCGGCCTGGCCTACATGCTGCACGCCAGTCGGGCCACACGCCTGCCGGTGTTCACCCTGCTGGTGCTGCTGGCCGTGCTGTTCACCTGCTGGAACGACAATCACGCGGTCGGACGGCGCACTTTCCCGCGCCTGACGCAGGCCGACCGCGTCCTGGCCCCGCCCGGCCATGGCGG
>NZ_JBFTZS010000783.1:0-1054 GCF_056406675.1 Caulobacter sp. P1_B12_2
CGGTGACGTGCTGCTGGGCGCGGCCGGGCTGACGGTCGGAGCGCTGGCCTTCCTGGCCGGACACCTGGGCGCACCACCACGGCCGCCGAGCAGGCGTTCCTGGACGAAGGCGGCTTCGCGGGGTGATTCTGCTCTTCGCTCCCCTCGGCTAGGGCTAACCAAAAATGGTTGTCATCCCGGACGTAGCGCGCAGCGCGAAGATCCGGGACCGACGCGTGAACTCAGCGCTTCCGGCGGTCCCGGATCGGCGGCCCTTCGGGCCTTGTCCGGGATGACAGAACTCTTCAGAGGCCTGTGCAATACACCCTCACCACGATGGGGGAGGGAAAAGTCCCGAACGCCTGTGGACGGCTGTCTACGCCGCACTAGCCCAAGCGCCTGATTCGACCCCAAAGTCCGGGCATGAACGCCATCGCGCCCATCCACGCCGAGCAGGCCGCCGCCGACCATCCCGAGCGGCAGTATCTGAACCTGCTCGCCGACATCCTGGAAAACGGCGTCCAGCGCGGCGACCGCACGGGCACCGGCACGCTGGGCGTGTTCGGCCGGCAGATCCGCTTCGACCTCTCCAAGGGCTTCCCCGTCCTGACCACCAAGAAGCTGCACCTGCGCTCGATCATCGTCGAGCTGCTGTGGTTCCTGCGCGGCGACACCAACGTGAAGTACCTGCAGGACAACGGCTGCAAGATCTGGGACGAGTGGGCCGACGAGAACGGCGACCTGGGTCCCGTCTACGGCAAGCAGTGGCGCTCGTGGGCCGCGCCCGCCAAAGACGGAAAGAGCAACCAGTCGATCGACCAGATCGCCAACCTCGTCGAGGGCCTGAAGACCAACCCCAACAGCCGTCGCCACATCGTCAGCGCCTGGAACCCGGCCGACGTCGAGGACATGGCCCTGCCGCCCTGCCACTGCCTGTTCCAGTTCTTCGTGGCGGACGGCAAGCTCAGCTGCCAGCTCTACCAGCGCAGCGCCGACGTCTTCCTGGGCGTGCCGTTCAACATCGCCTCCTACGCCCTGCTGACCGTGATGGTCGCCCAGGTCGTGGGGCTGGAGC
>NZ_JBFTZS010000784.1:0-1023 GCF_056406675.1 Caulobacter sp. P1_B12_2
CGCCAGATCACCTCGCCGGTGGTCGGATCGACCGAGGTCGCCTCGGAACCCGCGCCCGCCCGCCAGACGCCTTCGATGAACACGCCGCCGCTCATGCCTTCACCCGCACCATTTCGCCGTCCTTGACGCCCAGGGCCGCCGCGGCGTCCCGACTGATGATCGCGCTCTCGCCGTCGACCAGCACCGGGGCGCGCACCGCTCGGAACCGAGCGATCGCGCCCGAGCAGATCAGGGCTTCCTCGCCATAGGCGTCCTCGCCCAGTCGCACCCGCAGCCGGCGGCCTTCGCGCACCGTCTTGATGTCGTCCCGCCGCGCCGCCACCGTCGGGCCGGCGTCGAAGATGTCGACCAGACCCGAGAAGCGGAAACCCTCGGTCTCCAGCATGGCCCGCGCCGCCTCGCCTTCGCGGTGCACCCGGCCGATGGTCTCCGAGGCCGCCTGCGGCAGCAGCTCGGCATAGATCGGATGGCGCGGCGCCAGGTCGAGGATGAACTGGCCGTCGGTCGAGGCGCTCATCATGTCGGCCTCGTCGAATTCCAGCCGGAAGAACTTGCTGGCGACGTGGTCCCAGAACGGACAGCCGCCGTCCTCGTCGAACCAGCCGCGCAGCTCGGCCAGAACCATCTCGGCGAAGCGCTGGGGCTCCAGCCCGATCAGCATGTAGCGCGACTGGGCCAGCAGCCGTCCCGCTCCGCCCTTGCGGCGCTCGGGCTTGAGGAACAGCGAGCCGACCTCCGACCAGCCTGCGCACTCGTTGACCAGCACCAGGGCCCGGTGGTCGAACCGCTTGTCCAGGGTGGGCGAAGACTGAGCCAAGGTGACGACGCGGAACGAGAAGTGTGGGCGCTTGAGCCCCACCCCCGCCTTGACCCCGGCCACGCCGACCACGTCGCCTTCGGCGAGGTCCTCGAGCATCAGGGTGTACCAGGCCTCCGGCGCGGCGACCTCGGACAGGAAGCTGGCTTCGGACAGGGCCAGGCGGGCGCGCAGGGTGTGCTCGTCCTCCGGCAGGCTGGTGAAGC
>NZ_JBFTZS010000785.1:0-1014 GCF_056406675.1 Caulobacter sp. P1_B12_2
AGCCCAAGCCGGTCGAGGAGGTCGAGGCCGCGCCCGCCGCCGACGCCCCGATCGTCGAGGCCCCGCCTGTCGCGACCGAACCCGAGAAGAAGCCGGAACCCCCGCCGCAAGCGCCGCCGCAGCGGATCGAGGACCTGTACTAGGGGCGACGAAAACCTTCGAATTCAACAGCTAAACTGTGGCTGTCATCCCGGAAACGGCGCAGCCGTTATCCGGGACCGCCGCAAGCGCGGCGCTCAGGCGTCGGTCCCGGATCGGCGCGCTTCGCGCTTGTCCGGGATGACAGCGTATTGATGCAAGCGAACGCTTCATGCCCATTTCCCTTTCCCATCGCCCCCCTCGCCGCGTTAGACGAGGAGCATGGCTAAACCGCGCTCGCCCAAATCTTCGAAATTCCCCGCCGCCTCCAAAGGCGTGAAGGCTCCCAAGCCGCCCGCCGGCCTGCCTGATCGCGAGACGCTGATCGCCTTCCTGAGAGACGCCGGCGAGAGCGGCAAGGCCGACATCGCCCGTCACTTCGGCCTCAAGGGCGCCGACCGCCGCGCCCTGCGCGAGATGCTGCGCGCCCTGGAAGCTGACGGCAGCCTGGGCAAGCGCGGGCGGCGCGGCTTCGCCGAGGCCGGCGCCCTGCCCCCCGTGGGCGTGGTCGACGTGGTGGAGCGCGACGCCGACGGCGATCTCTATGTGCGCCTGACCAAGGGCGGCGAGGACCTGCCCCAGGTGCGCCTGGCGCCCGGCAAGGACGACGCCGCGGCCGGCGGCGTGCCGGGCATGGGCGACCGCCTGCTGGTCCGCTTCGAGCAACTGGAGAGCGGCGAGACCGAGGCCCGGCTGATCAAGCGCCTGGGCCAGAGCGCTCACAAGGTGCTGGGCGTCATTCGCAAGCACCGCCGCGAGACGCGCGTCGAGCCGGTCGACCGCAAGTCCAAGGAAAGCCTGCTGCTGAACGAGCAGGAGGCCAAGGATCTGAAGGACGGCGACCTGGTGCTGGCCCAGGTGGGCACGGCCTCGGGC
>NZ_JBFTZS010000786.1:0-1010 GCF_056406675.1 Caulobacter sp. P1_B12_2
CTCTGGAACACCGCCAGCGGCACGGCGGGGTGCGGGCTGCGGATCTCGACCGCCAGGAAGGCGGCGGTGGCCGCGAAGCCCGCAAGGAGCGCGCCTAGCACCAGCGGGTCGCCCCAGCCGCGATGCCCGCCCTCGATCACCGCCCCGACCAGGCAAGCCAGGGCGACGAAGGCCATGGCCTGGCCGGGCAGGTCCAGCGGCCGCTTCTCGCGCGGCGGAACCTCGGGCACGCAGGCCAGGGTCAGGGCCGCGCCCAGCAGGCAGAGCGGCAGGTTGACCAGGAACACCCAGCGCCAGCCCAGGGCGCCGATCAGCAGGCCGCCGATCACCGGTCCGGCGGCGATCGACACCCCGCCGGCCGCCGTCCACCAGCCCACGGCCCAGGCCCGCGCCTTGTCGTCGCCGGCCGCCGCGTGGGTGATCAGGGCTAGGGAGGGCGGCACCAGCAGGGCCGCCGCCGCCCCCTGGATGGCCCGCGACAGGATCAGCTGCAGGCTGCTCTGGGCCAGGCCGCAGGCCGCCGACGACAGGGCGAACAGCACCAGCCCCGTCAGAAAGGCTCGGCGCGGCCCGAACCGGTCACCCAGCGCCCCGGCCGACAGCAGCAACGCCGCCAGCAGCAGGGTGTAGGCGTCGACCACCCATTGCAGACTGGCGGTCGGCGCGCCGAACTCGCGGCCGATGGCGTCGAGCGCCACATTGACGATGGTCACGTCCAGCTGGACGATCGTGAAGCCGAAGCTGGCGGCCGCCAGGATCAGCGGCAGGCCGGCGGGCATGGCGAAAGCGCGGGACGCGACTCGGACGTGGGTCATGGGGTGATCTTCGCCGAGGTCGCGGCCGGATGTTACACGCAAGGGTGAAGCATCCGCGCGATGGCTGTCTTATGATCAGCCCATGGAAGCCAATATCGCCTCCCCCGCCGCCCTGATCGGCGATCCCAGCCGGGCGGCCATGCTGCAGGCCCTGATGGACGGACGCGCCCAGCCGGCCGGGGCCCTGGCCTGGGC
>NZ_JBFTZS010000787.1:0-1009 GCF_056406675.1 Caulobacter sp. P1_B12_2
GTGGCGACCACCTTGGGCTTCTGGGTCGGCGGCATGACGGTGACGGGGGACACCGGCGTCGGCGCCTCGCCCGATGGACTGGGCGGCGGCTTGGCGACCTGGGCCATCACGGGACCGGCGGCGACGCAGAGGAGCAGGGCGAGGGTAAGGGCGCGCATGGTCCTCAAGGTGTGGTCAAAGCGCGGCGTTCTCAAGGCGCCGCTTCGGGGAGACGCGCGTGGGCTGAGCCCCTACCGCGTCATCCAGGGCTTGTTCTTGCTGTTCGAGGCGGCGGCGGCGGCCTGCTCGCGCTGGAACCGTCCGCCGCGCGGCGGCTTCGGCTTGGCGGCCAGGGCGGCCTTCTTCAGGCGCAGGGCGCGCTGGATCGGGGTCTCGCCAGGAATCTCGGGGTGGTCTTCGGGCGTGTCGGTCATTCAGGGCTTCTAGCACGGTCGGCGACGCTACGTCCCGGGCGCCTGAGCGGAATCCTGGCGTCGGGCCTTGGCTTGGGGCATCGTCGCCGCGTGGGCGACTCGGCGATCAACGGCAAGACTTGGAACGAGGCCGAGCAGGACCTGGTGGTCGGCGATTATCTGCTCATGCTCGACAAGGTGATGACCGGCCGCGCCTACGATCCGGCCAACCATCAGCGCGCCCTGCGCTTCGTCACCAACCGCTCGGGCGGGGCGATCACCTTTCTGCAGGGCGAGATCTCGGCGGTGCTGACCTTGATCGGCCTGCCCACCCTGAAGGACCATCCGCCGCGCTGGGATTTCGGCGACAGCCTGGTCGACTCTGTCGATCGCTGCCTGAGCGCCAAGCCCGGCGTCCTCAAGGATCTGGCCCAGCCGCCGGCGCTGCTGGGCCGCGCCGCCGCCCCGACCCTGGCCGAAGGCGCGCCGTCCCGCGCCCACCACGCGCCGATCGGCGAGCGCGCCGAGCGGCTGGTCGCCAAGTTCGATCCCGCCGCCCGCGATCTGGAGGCCCGCATGCTGGCCCGGATCGGCGTCGCCGCCGCCCTGGTCTACGA